>CAMMCS010000041.1 GCA_946494635.1 uncultured Oscillibacter sp.
CCGCGAAGCGGCGGCCCCAAACCGAAGCCCAGTGAAGCGGGTTCGGTTTGGAAGCGAGGAGCAGCAGAATGAGCGCGCGATGAGCTTTGTAATAAAATGAAAAAGCTCGTCGCAAGCGATATGTCGCTTGCGACAAGCTGGCGCAGAAGGAGGGATTTGAACCCTCGCGGCGTTTTTTAGACACCCTACTCCCTTAGCAGGGGAGCCCCTTCGGCCTCTTGGGTACTTCTGCAGATATCCTATGAACTTGAAACGATGTGGCGGAGAGAGTGGGATTCGAACCCACGGACGCTTGCGCGTCGCCGGTTTTCAAGACCGGTTCCTTCAACCGCTCGGACATCTCTCCACATGGGAAAAGATTTGCCCGACCGTCCGGGCACTTGAAGATTATACTATACCTCTTTCCGGTTTGTCAACCACCTTTGTTGTTTTTTCAGCCCCCAATTTCCTTCCGGCTTCTGGCGGTACGCTCCCGGCCGTTAGAACCCTGTTCCCAGAGGGCTCCGCCGTGAGCTTTTATCTTCCGTGGGGTGCCCGGTTTCTCCCCTCGCGGGGAGATCTGGCAAAACTGCCAAAAGAAGCGAAAAAAGAAGGCCTGCATTTTCTTTTTGTTTTTTCATTTTAGGGGTTGCATTTCCAGAAACAGTGTGCTATTATAATTGAGCTGACTTCGAGCAGCACATTTCCGGGTGTGGCGCAGTTGGTAGCGCGCTTGACTGGGGGTCAAGAGGCCGTGAGTTCAAGTCTCGCCACTCGGACCACGTCGGAGCAAAGTTCGCTTTGCTCCGGCGTCTTTTTTTGCGCAGGAAAAAAGGCGTCATCCGCCCGCCCCCTTGGGCGTCTTTTCCAGCTGCGGCCCGCTGCGCCGGGCCCGCAGTTGGTCGGTTGCCCGGCGGGCGGCGTTTTTCTCCATCAAGAACTATCAAATTTTACCGTTTCCTCCACAAAAAGGACACGACTCACGTCGTGTCCTTTTTTGCGGTCTCCGTGGGCCTAATTCGGTATCGGCATGGCACCCCGCAGGCGGCGCTTTTCTCGATTAGAAAAGCGCTGTCCTTTTGCGCGTCCCATACCCTTGCCAAGGCGGGAGCCGCAAAGGGTTGCGCGCAGGCACGCCAAGCGGAAGCAAGCGTCCACAGGGCACCGCTTTTGCTTATCCCATCGCCAATCCTGTCATGTCCGCCCCTGGCCCTATCCCCTGCTCCATTTTATGACACAGAGGGAGTCCGCAAGCAGAAAGACGGACCAGTGGACAACTGCCAGCAGCATGACGGCCTCAACCGCGTAGTTTGGATCGCTCAGTACCGTCAAAAGGGCCGCCGGAAACAGCAGCAGCAACACAAGGCCCGCCGCAGCAAAGCTTGCTGTCAGGATGCCGGCCTGATACTCGTCGTAGTTTCTCTTCCGGAGCACACATATCAGAAGGATGCAAACCGCCGCGGCAAGATAGACATAGCCGACGTATTTCAGATTTCCCTGGCGCAGAAAGGCGGACCACCCATTCCAGAAGCCGCTCCGCAGGGTCTGGCCATGGCTGAGGAGCCTCAAAAACTCCATATGGCCGCTGGTCACAAGGAATATGGCCGCATATGCAAGGGAAACCACGGAGGTCACGGCCCCATTGAAATATGGATTCCTCAGGATCCTCATTTTCTCTCGCTCCCCTCAAAATCAAACAGCTCCTCAATGGTCATGCGGAAAAATTGCGCAAGATCGTGGGCCAGCCATATGGATGGATCAAATTTCCCGGTCTCAATGGCGTTGATGGCCTGCCGGGACACATGCACCCGTTCCCCCAGCTCCTTTTGGGTCAGCCCCTGTTCCTCCCGCAGGGCTCTCAGCCGGTTTTTCAAAGCCGCACCTCCATGTCATGTTAACCTGACACTTTCATCATACCATCCCGCCGCCGGGATGTCAAGCAAGCCTTACACCTTCGCCTGAAGAACGGACAACGGCGGGGCATCGAATGGATGCCTCCGCCGTTTCTTCTCGCTGTGCTCCGCTGCCTCAGACTGTGCCGTTCCGCTGCCGGAGATACCACAGGAACCGTCCCGTCAGCCATTTTGACGGCAGGGCCCAGCAGGTGGTGATTTCCTGAATATAGGCCTGGCTGGACGGGTCCAGGTCCGGCCGGATCTGAACCTGGCCGCTGTCGTCAATGCCGATCAGCTTCATGTCGAACAGGGTGTGATGGTTCTGACACAGCCACAGCCCGTTCTCACCGTCCAGCGCATACGCCAGCCGCTTCTCCTGGGTAAGGGCCGGCTCCTTTTTGATGGCGGATACCGGCCAGACATGGGCGCCCTGGATCAGTTCCGGCACCTGGCAGCCGCAGAGGGCGCACCGCTTGTCGCCGAACTTGCTGAACAGGTTCAGCATATAGCGGGGAGAGCGGAGGCTGCCGCCCTTTTCAAACTGGGCCCGCTCCAGTTTCATATCCGTCCGGATGAGCTGGACCCGTCCCATCCGGCGGATGACCTCCTGGCTGGCGGCGGGCAGGACTGCCAGATCTCCCTCCGCCACCTGATAGAGCCTGGCCTCCGTTCCACTGGCCCGGCACAGGACTGACAGGGCGCAGCACAGCAGGCTAGTCTCGTACTTGTTGGCGCCGAAGGTCTTGCCGTAGACCTCCACGGCGCCATCCGACCCCTTCGTAAGATAGGTGGGGTTGTTGCTCTGGTTTTTTCCGGTGTTGAGCTTGCGGCCTGACATCAGGTCCTCGGCAGAGATGAAGGGCTGGATTGTGGTGCCGATGGTCTCCTGATCATTCAGGAAGGCAAAGCCCACTGTCCGCATCAGCCGGTAGATGAACATTTGATAGGCCGTAGCCGCCCCGGCAGCGCTGAGGAAGTAGTAATAGAGCCGCTTTTGGGGATAGGGATTCATCTGGAAGCGGTTGAAGGCGGTGGGCACGCTCTGGACGCTGGAGTTCCGGCCGCCGATCTGCCTCTCGGAAAAGCTGACGTACGCCGCAGTGCCCTGATACAGCATCACCGCTGTCCGTCCGCGGTTGTAGGATTTGGGGACAAATTCGTCCTCGTAGTCATTTCCGACGTATTCATAGGTAAAGTCCGTCTGCCCGGTGATCCGGAGGCACACGTCCGCCAGAACCTCCGGCGTCACCTCGTCGGCGAACACCTTTCCCGTGGCGCGGGTCTTATTCATCGGGTTCTTGATCACAAAGTGCGGTATCATTGGGCCTTCCATAGTTGAGAATCAGGACCTCCTTCCTGCGGCTGCCGGAGATGCCGATGATATCCCCCAGCCGGATCACCCGATAATTCTTCCGCTCCACCCACGCCAGCAGCTCCCGGTTGACGGCGCCCTTGTGCTCGATGACATAGGACAGCATGAAGGGGATGCCCGCTTTGTCCAGCCGGTCGGCGAAGGCGAACAGCTCCGCCTCCAGCTTCTTGTTCCAGCCGTCAAAGCCCCGCTTTCCGTCATTGTACGCGCCGGTGGTCAGGTCATAGGGCGGATCGAAGTACACAAAGGAGGCCGGCGTCATCCGCCGCCGCAGCTCTTTGTAGCTCCGGCTGAGGAACACCACATTTTCCTCCTTGATCTGCCGGGAGAAGCTGATCATCTTCTCCAGGATCTTGTCGTTGAACCAGCGCATTCCCACGGGGTTGTTGAAATCGTGCTGCCCGTTGAAGCGGATCTGCTGCTGAAAGCCGTACAGGATGATGGTAAACAGCAGGCGGGGGTCCCGCTTTTTCGCAGGAAGGGAATTGTAGTAGTCCCGGGCTTTCAGGTATGCCTGGGCGTTGGCCCTTTCCAGGCCGAACTTTTTGATGATCCGCCGGATGTACAGCAGGTAACTGTAGGTGTCGTACTCCCGAAAGGAGCGGATCAGCTCCGTGACCCGGTAGTTCAGATCATTGTAAATGATCCGCCGGGCTGGAAGATTGATCCCCACGTTGAACCCGCCGCCGAAGGCGTCGATCACGGTGCTGTACTGCTCCGGCTGGTACTTCCGGATCTCCGGCACGACCTTCGCCTTGCTGCCGATGTAGTTGAGGGGCGACTCGTAGACCACGTCCCCGGCGTCCTTTTTCTCCACGAAAAACAGATACTCAAAGTGCTGCTTCTCGTTCTGAGACTTCCAGTTCTGATACTTTTTGTACGCAATTTTTTTGCAGGTATAGGTATCCGGCTTGCCGTACCGCTTCATGGCCGCCTCGATGTAGTCCTTGGACATGAAGCCGTCGTTGTTGTAGCTGAGGATGATGTACCTTGCCTTCGTTTTCGCCAGTACCCGGTCCAGCAGGATGTGGGCCTTGTACGCCTTGGACCAGTCCGAGCGCAGGGGCGCCGTGCTTCTGGAGCCGGTCACCTGGCTGATCTTCGGATTGTCGTCAAGGACCAGCGTCTCCAGCAGGTGGTACTGGGTGCCGTACTGGTTCTGGGTGTACGGCGGGTCCAGATAGAGGATGTCGCAGTCCACATCCGCGATGATATCCTCAATTTTTGCACAGTGGGTCTCCACGCCGCCGCAGGGGGCCGGGTTGAAGTCCACCCTGCTGAAGGTGATGGGCTTAACGGCCCGGGGATCCCAGGTTTTCAGATACGCGCCGTACACCCCCGCGGTGTTGGAGACGTCAGAGACCGACTCAATCAGGCATGCCAGCAGGTAGCAGTACTCCTCTTCCGACAGCAGGCCCTCCCCCTTCCAGTCCTCGATCTGCTTGCGGAAGTAGTCGATCCTGCCGGCATTCTCGGGGGTGAAATACATGCGGCTGCCGCCGTTGGTGGGGGCGTAGTTTTTGTACATGAAGCCCTGCACAGACGTGCTGTTCCCGTTCAGATAGGCGAAGGGATCAAAGCCCAGGCGGTCAAATGTGCAGCCCGGCGCGCAGATCCGCCCCTTGGCATAGAGCACAGACCATCGCATGTTGTCGTTCACGATCACATCATAGTGGGATTTCACATAGTCCGCCACAGAGCCGGAGCCGCAGAAGGCATCAAAAAACCGATAGTTCCTCTGAAGCAGCCTCTTGCTTTTCAGCAGCCTGCCGATCTGCGGCAGCATCGAGTCCTTATTTCCCAAATATCGCATCGGTGGTTTCAACCCTCATCCCTTGCCGAAATCATATCCGCTTTCCGCGCCCGCCTCACCGCTCCGCGGCCCTGTAACCGCCGGGAGCGCCATCCCGGTCCGCCTGACGCGGCGCCCGGCCCGGAACTTGCAGATTCCCGTCTATTATACCCGAAAAGGCGGTTAGACGCAAGCTCTCCACAGAATTGGAAAGAGGCGCACGCCGGCCGCCGCTGGCCTTTTCCCGCGGCGGACACAGGCTCCCCCCGCGCCGCAGGCCTCCGCCTGCCGATGTCCGCCGGGTGGCTCAAATGCGCTCCAGCTTCGCCCTGAAAGAGATTTTCCGCGGCGTCTCCATCTCGTCAAACTGCACCACATGGGCTCCCCTGTCCATGTCCACATCCAGCACAGTCCCTGCTCCAAACAGGGTGTGCCGCACCCGCTGGCCCGCCGGAAGCACCGTGCTCTCGTCGCTCTCCGGCAAAAAGCTCTGGCTGCGGTCAATATAGCTCCTGGCGTCCCGAACCAGCCCCTCCTCCGGCGGCTGCGTGAAGGCCAGGAGCTTCTCGTCAATGTCCAGGAGAAAGCGGGAGGGATACCGGGGGGAGCCGTCGAAGTTCCGCCCGTCCGCCTCGGAGAGGTACAGCCCCCTCTCCGCCCGGGTCAGCGCCACAAATGCCAGCCGCCGCTCCTCCTCCATAGCCTGGAGGGTCCGCACCTTCCGGGAGGGGAAAATCCCCTCGTTCATGCCGCAGAGGAACACATAGGGGAATTCCAGGCCCTTGGCGGCGTGGACGGTCATCAGCTTCACCCTGTCCCCCCGTTCGGCGGTGTCCGCATTGGTGAACAGGGCCGCGCGGGCCAGATAGTGCTCCAGAGTGACCTCTTCCCCGCAGGTGGTCTCATACTCATATACCGACTGCTTCAGCTCCGCCAGGTTGTCCAGCCGTTCCTGACTGCCCTCGGTGCGGAGCATCTTCTCATATCCGCTCTCGTTGAGAACGGTCGAAAGCACCTCCGATACCGGCCGGCCCTCATATCCGGCGGCAAAGGACTCGATGAGGCTGATAAACTTTCCGGCCCCGGTTCCTTTTAGGATGGGATCCTCCAGGTTGTCCAGCAGGGCCTGATACAGCGGGCAGCCCCGCTGTTCCGCATACTCCTGCAGAAAGGCCATCCGCCGTTTTCCCAGGTTCCGCCTGGGCACGTTGGCGATCCGCCGGAAGGACAGGTCGTCCTTGTAGGCGATCATCCGCAGGTAGGAGAGGGCGTCCTTGATCTCCATGCGGTCGAAAAACTGGACGCCGCTGTAGATGGTGTAGGGGATCTTCTCCCCCAGCAGCACCTCCTCCACCGCCCGGGTCACATAGTGGGCCCGATAGAGCACCGTCATGTCCCGGAAAGGGGTGCCCGCCTCGTGGAGGCGCCGCATCTCCCCCGCCATCCACTGGGCCTCCGCCTCCTGGGTCTGCGCAAAGTGGCAGACCACCGGGCTCCCGGCAGGCAGGATTGGCTTCAGTTCCTTTTTGATGCGGTTCCGGTTCTTGTCGATCAGGGAGTTGGCCGCCGCCAGGATCTCCGGCGTGGAGCGGTAGTTATCCATCATGAAGATGGTCTTGGTTCCCGGAAACTTCTTGTCAAAATCCAGCAGGTACTTCACGTTGGCTCCCCGCCAGGTGTAGATGGTCTGATCCGGGTCCCCCACGATGAAGAGGTTCCTGTGGTAGCCGCACAGCACCTCCATCAGCTCGTACTGGAGCTGGTCGATGTCCTGGAACTCGTCGATCATAATGTACTCCAGCCGCTGCTGCCATTTCAGCCGGATATCCGGGTGCTGCTGGAAAATGTACAGGGAAAACTTGATCAGGTCGTTGTAATCCAGGCCAAAGCACTTCTTCTCCTGATAGAGATACCCGTAGAAGATGATGTCCGCGGGCGTGTCCGCCCGGCCGTACTTCTCCTTCAGGGTATCCAGGGACATGGTGATCATGTCCAGGTAGTAGTCCGGTCTTTTGAACAGCTTTTGCAGCTCGATCATGTCCCGGGCCGCGGAGAATGTCATGTCCCGCAGGGTCAATCCCCGCTCCTCATAGATGATCTGGAGCATGGCGTCAATGTCCGAGTTGTCCAGCACCAGAAAGCTCCTGGGGTACTGGACGGCATGGCCGTCCTCCCGCAGCACGGCGTCGCAGAAGCCGTGGAACGTGTTGATATACCCGGTGTCATTGTCCCCGGTCAGCTGATGGATGCGCTGGCGCATCTCGTTTGCCGACTTGTTGGTGAAGGTGACGCAGAGGATGTTCCCCGGCAGGATGCCCAGCTCGTTCACCAGGTAAGCGAAGCGGTGGGACAGGGCCCGGGTCTTGCCGGAGCCCGCCCCGGCGATGACGCGGACAAACCCCTCTGTTGTGGTAACCGCCTGACGCTGGGCAGCGTTGAGGCCGGATAGCAAGTCAGTCATCGGGTCATCTCTCCTATCGAACATCTGTTTTGTCCATTATATCAGAAAGGAATTCAGTTCTCAACCTCTTCAGGAGAAATTGCGGCTGGCTTTTGCTCCGCTTCAGGCAGCCTGGCACAGCCCGCTCTTCTGCCTGGGAAACCGCCAGGAGCCCTTCTGCCCGCGCCTGCGGGCAGAAGGGCTCCAAAAAGGCGGCCAACCGGAAAATGCGGATCGTGCCATGCAGCGGGCATGATGCCAGTGCCTCCAAACCAAGTCCCTGCAAATCCAGCCACATCCCGGCTGCCGGGCTTCCACTACTGCGTCCTATCCTCCAGGGCCTCCGCCAGCTGTGTGATGGTCTTTTGAAAAACAGGGTGGTGCTTGTGGGGCGCGATCTCCCGCAGCGGCCGCAGCACAAAATCCCGCAGGTGCATCTCCACATGCGGGATCACCAGATCCCCGGTCTCCAGGATCAGGTCGTCATACAGCAGGATATCCAGATCCAGCGTCCTCGGCCCCCAGCGGATCAGCCGTTCCCGGTGGGCGGCCTGTTCGATTTCGTGGAGCCGCCCCAGCAGCTCAGCCGGCGGAAGCAGGGTTTTCAGCTCCACGCAGGCGTTCAGAAAGTCATCCTGCTCCACGCCGCCGTAGGGCTTTGTGACCAGGTAGGAGGACTGCTTGGCCACTTGGCAGCCCCGCGTCGTCCAGGCGGTCGTCTCCTGTCTTCTGCCGGCCGGTCACAGCCTGTGCTGATCGCCCCATTCGCACATGGCGTCCAGAATTGGGATCAGGGACTTCCCCCGCTCGGTCAGGCTGTACTCCACCTTGGGTGGGATCTGGGGGTATTCCTCCCGGTGGACCAGCTGATCCGCCTCCAGCTCCTTCAGGGTGGAGCTGAGGGTCTTGTAGGAGATCTCCCCGATGTACTTCTTCATCTCGTTGAAGCGGACGACGCCGAACTCCATCAGGGTATAGAGGATCGTCATTTTGTATTTTCCGTTAATCAGGGACAGGGTGTAGCTGAAGCCCGTCGTACTCAGGCACTCTCCGGAAATGCACCGCTCGCTCATTTTACACTCTCCTTTAAGTAAGTATTAAATTCTTTTGTTAGTATCGCACTTTAATGTGCGTACTTGCTTTTTCATCTATTCTTACTATGATTATATTGTCAGCAGCGGGGCAAGTCAATCCCGTGGGAGGGCCGATCCTTTCCACAGAGGCCGCCCCGGAGTAATACGGAGCTAAGGAGGAGTTTTACAATGAGTAAAAAAATCGTAGTCATCACCGGCAGTCCCCGGAAAAACGGAAACAGCTTCGCCATGACAGACGCTTTCATCCAGGCCGCTGAGGCCAAGGGACACTCCGTCACCCGCTTTGACGCGGCGGACAAGAAGCTGACCGGCTGTCACGCCTGTGAGACCTGCTTCAAAACCGGCAAGGCCTGTTCCTTTGACGATGATTTCAACACCATCGCCCCGGCCATTCTGGAGGCGGATGCGGTGGTCTTTACCATGCCGGTGTACTGGTACTCCATTCCCTCCCAAATCAAGGCGGTCATCGACCGGATGTACGCCTTCTGCGTGGCAGGCAAGGACGTGGCCGGCAAGGAGTGCGCCCTGATCGCCTGCTGCGAGGAGGAGGACATGACAGTGCTGGACGGCGTCCGGGTGCCCATGGAGCGCACTGCCGCCCTGCTCAAGTGGACAATGGTGGGCGAGGTGCTGGTGCCCGGCGTGCTGAACACGGGCGACATCGCCAAGACAGACGGCATCCGGCAGGCGGTAGCACTGGCGGAGAAAATCTGAGAAGGACATCATGGGAAAGAACATCGTGATTTTGAACGGGAGCCCCCGGAGAAACGGAAATACCTCCGCGCTGGTCAGGGCCTTTACCGAAGGCGCGGAGCAGGCAAGCCATACGGTGAGGGAGTTCTTCCTGGACGCTATGGACATCCACGGCTGCAAGGGGTGCTTCGGCGGACACAGCAGCCGGGACTGCCCCTGTGTCCAGAGGGACGATATGGTGCGCATTTATCCAGCGGTTCGGGACTGTGATGTGATCGTGCTGGCCAGCCCGCTGTATTACTGGAATCTGAGCGGACAGCTGCGGACTGCCGTGGACCGGCTCTTCGCCCTGGAGGAGGGAGACGGCAACCTGCTGCGGGGCCGCGGCCGCGCCTCCGCTCTCCTGATGGCGGCGGAGGGCAACGGCTTTGAGGACGTGCTGACCTACTATGACCACCTGGTGAAGCATCTCCAGTGGAAGAACCTCGGCCATGTGCTGGCCGGCGGCAATATGGATGCAGGCGACATCCAGGGCAAGGCGGAGATCCGGCAGGCCCGTGAGCTGGGGAACTCCATCCGGTAACTCAGAAAGAGGGCCAGAATTCCCAGTACCCCCAGAGAGAAGTCCATACATCCCGGCAAATGATATCCCGCCGCTTCGCAAATTGTGAAGCGGCGGGATTCCTGCAAACAGGCCAGGACGCCGCCCTCGGGCGGCGTCCTGATAAATTCTGTTCAGGCTCAGGCCAGATCCAGGATCTGCCCCATCCCCTGTTCCTTTGCCCGCTCGTACACCGTGGCAGCACAGCTGACATCGTGGGCTCCCATCCCCATGTGGGTGGAGACGATGATTTCATCTTCCCGCTCCCGGCCGGGGATCTTCCCGGTCAGCAGCTCCGTCATATCGCCGAATACGTCCCGCTCGGTCAGTATATGACCCGGGTTCAGGATCGCGCTCTCAATGATGTGGGCATCCGGCTGCTTGTATCCCAGATACCACTTATCGGCCCGGAGGCCCAGCTTCGGGTCCAGATCCCGGAAGCCCTCAATGCCGATTACCGTGGTGCCGGGGCGGATCTGATCGGCAAACACCAGCGGATGGAGGGCGCCGGAGGCCATGAGCACCAGGCTGCTGCCGGCCAGCGCCTGTTCCGGCGTGGCACACGGAATCACTTCCGCCCGGTCGGCGTACCGCTGCCGAACCGCCTCCATAGGCGGGTAACTCCGGCTGAACAGCCGGACCTGCCGAAGAGAGGGAAAGGCCTCCAAAAAGCCCCGGATACCGGACTGGGCCTGAGCGCCGCAGCCGAACACGGACAGGACCTCCGGATCCGGGTTGGCCAGATGCCGGGCCTGTACCACGCCGTGGCCGCCGGCGGTGCGCATATTGGTGATGCTGGTGGCCCCCACGATGGCCACCGGGGAGCCGGTGCGGGTGTCGCTTAGGATCACCAGGTTGCCGTGGCTGAAGGGATAGCCCGGCAGCGGGTCCGCATAGGTGTCGATCCACTTCACACCGGCGCAGTTCCGGTGGTGGAGGATCGCCGGCATGGAGTGGAAATTGTTTCTCTGCCGGGCGTCCACATACATCAGGGCCATCTGGCCCACGGTGATCTCACCGGTCCCGATGTGGTAGAAGGTGTCCTCCGCAGCGGCGATGGCATCTTTCTGTGTCAGCAGCCGCAGGACATCCTCCTCGTTCAGGAACAGCACTTGCTCGGGTACAGACATACTGTATACCTCCTTCCGTCTGCTGCGCGCCTCACTTCTTCCGAAGGCCCAGCTGGTCGATGAGGGCGTTGCAGGCCTTGGTGCTGC
This sequence comes from uncultured Oscillibacter sp., assembly GCA_946494635.1. Lineage (GTDB taxonomy): Bacteria > Bacillota > Clostridia > Oscillospirales > Oscillospiraceae > Oscillibacter. The sequence goes on from CAMMCS010000041.1 coordinate 11,084, forward strand.
CGCTGGCCTTGTACTCCTCCTCGGTCACGCAGGTGAGGGCGCCGAAGGAGCATGCCCGCACGCAGGCGGGGTCCAGCCCATTCTTCACCCGCTCGTTGCACCCGTCGCACTTCACCATCTTCCCGTCGGAGGCCCGGTACCGGGGCGCCCCGAAGGGGCACGCCATGGCGCAGCTCTTGCACCCGATGCAGTTGGTGTTGTCGTACACCGTGAACCCGGTCTCCGGGTCTTTGTACAGGCATCCCACTGGGCAGGCCGGGATGCAGGGCGCGTCCACGCAGTGCATGCAGGCGGCGGAGATGTAGGCAAAGTAGGTGCCCCCGTCCGCCAGGGGGATCTCATTGTCAAAGGTCTGGCGGAAGCACTTGTCCCCGGCGGCCAGGTCTGTGTCGTTCTGGTCCAGGCACCCCATCATGCAGGCCGAGCAGGCAGAGCATTTGTCCTGGTCGAATACAAAAACATGTTTCATCGTTTACGCCTCCTGTACCTTGCGAATGTTGCAGCGCATCCCCTTGAAGCCGGGGTACCCGGAGTACGGATCCAGGTGGTTCCGGCCGATCAGCTCGTTGACGTTGGCCTCCGTATAGCCGTGGAGCGTCATCAGCACGCCGGGCTGGGACCGGGCCGTCACCTTCACCTTCATGCGGATCTTCCCGTAGGGGCTGTACAGCTCCACGGGCTCTCCATTTTGAAGGCCCAGCCGCTCCGCGTCCGTGGTATAGACCTCGATGGTGGGGTCGGGCCGCAGGCTCCGCAGCCACGGGGTCTCGTGGGTGCGGGAGTGGATGGCATGAGGCAGGCGGGCGCCGGTGCACAGGTAGAAGGGATAGGCCGCCTTCGTCTCGGGGTCGTTCTGATCCTCCAGGGGATCCCGGTAGCTGGGCAGGGGATCCAGGCCGTACTTGGGGTCGATGGCGGCAATGGCATTGGAGTAGAACTCAAACTTGCCGCTGGGGGTCTTGAAGCCGTCTTTCAGCAGCTTCCCCGGCTGGACAGGCCACACGGCGGCAGGGACCTTGATGGGCTTGTCATGGGCCTTCAGATCCGCAACTGTCAATCCGCAGCCGTCGATCATCCAGTCCACACAGGCCTCGTGGCCCGCCTTCAGAAGATCGTCGTCCAGATCCATCACCCGGGCCAGGTCGCAGAGGATCTCCGCGTCGGAAACAGCATGGAAAATTTTGTACTTGGGCGCACAAGGCGGATTTGAAAGAAGATTGAAAGGACGCCCTCCGGAGTTTCTTTCGCGGCCATATCCCTCCCAGATTCCACGACGACTGTAAGATCCGTTTCAGTTGGACTGATCCTTCCCATTCGAGAGTGACTCGAATCCATAGCACTTGCGATAGATGGCCTCTTCGGACTCCAGGTCGAAGGGATAGTAAGCG
>CAMMCS010000042.1 GCA_946494635.1 uncultured Oscillibacter sp.
GCGTCGTGTCCATTTTTATTTACACTAACCCACCGAATAATCTACGGTCAAAAAACTCCGCCAGCGCCGCGGCGCTGGGCTGCGTGTGAAGGATCTCCGTGTCGTCGGGGTTAGCGTGCCAGGCTGGGGACTGCGTGCCGTCCCAGAGGCCCGCCAGAGAGTCCTCCATCTCCTGGACGGCCGCCTCGTAATCCTCCTCCGACAGCGTACCCGCCGCCACCTCCTGCGCCAGCCGCGCCGTCTCCCGTTCCATGAACGCCTCGTACTCGGCGGCGGCCTGGGCCTGCATGGTGGTGACAAGGCCGTGGCCCGGCACCTCGATCACCTCCACACTGCCGTAGGTCCCCGGGGCGGTGATCCGCGCATCCTCCTGAGCCGTCTCCTCCTCCCGGGCAGCCAGTTCCTCATCGGTGAAGAGCTCCCGGAACAGGCCGGTCTCCTGGAAAAAGGCATCCACCGCCTCCGGGTCCGCCTTGCTCACGTCCAGGGGCAGGGTGAACATGCAGCCCACCACATCCTCCCGCATGGCCAGCGTGCCGTCCTCCGCCGCGGAGAACATGCTGTAGCTGGGGACAAAGCCCTGGTACACCGCCAGGTATACGGTGTGGTCCGCGAACATCTCCACGCTCTGGGTATCCATCAGGTAGTAGGCTCGCCCGTCCTGGAGGAAGGAGGCGCAGCTTCCGTCCAGGGAGAAGATGTTCACCGACTGGGGGGGATACCCGGCCACCAGCGGCGTGACGGTGAAGGTGCCGCTGGCGGAGATGTCGTAATTGTCTTCCGTCAGGGGCGTGCCGTCCGTCCGGGACACGGACACCACGGCATAGGTGCGGGTCTCCTCTGCGTCCTCGTACCAACGGGAGAGGCCCGTTCCGCTGACCAGCCCGCCCAGGGTGACGGTGTAGTCCCCGGCGGTCTGGGTCTCGTTCAGCACGATGGCGTCCCCGCTTTCGAAGGCGGCGGCCAGGGCCGGGTTGTCCAGCTCCTCCGCCACCTGGGCAGGGGTCAGCCACAGCACGGCGGCGGACACGGTCACGGCCAGCAGGGCCACAGCCGCCGCAGCCAGCAGGATGGTCTTTTTCATGCGATTCATAGACATCTTGTTCTGCTCCTTTTCAGATGTCTGCCGCGGGGCCGCCAGCTTCTGAAGGATCCGTTCTTCAAAATCTGCGGAGAAGTCCACGGCGTCGAACGCGGCGCGGTAGTCCTGACGATTCATTCCACATCCTCCTTCAAAAGCTGGCGCAGCCGCTCCCGCCCCCGGGAGAGCCGGGTCCCCACGGTGGGGACGGGGAGCCGCAGCAGCTTGGAAATTTCTTTGATGGAATAGCCCTCATAGTAATAGAGGTGGATGACAGCGCTGTACTTCGCCGGCAGGGCCTGCACGGCGGAAAGGATGGGGGAGGGCTCCGGCAGCTCCCCGCCCGGCAGGAGCTCTGCGTCCTCCAGGGGGAGATTGCGCCGCTCCGCCGACCGGGCCATGTCGCAGGCCCGGTGGAGGGTGGCCCGGATCAGCCAGGCCTTCTCATGCTCCTCGTCCTGGAACTGGGGCCGGGCGGTCAGCAGCTTCAAAAAGACCTCCTGCACCGCGTCCTCCGCGTCGGCGGGAGAGGGCAGGCGGGTCATGGCGATCCGCAGCAGCATCCGGCTGTAGGCCGCCACGGCGCGGCGGATGGATTCGTCGGTACCAAACGAAGTCAGGGTCCTCAGCTCCTTTCACCCATAACACGGGTGTGCCTGCCCCAATTATTCACTGGGAAGAAAAATTTGTAAAGCCCGCCTTTCTCTCCGGCGAACATTGACAGGGGGGGACGGATTGTGGTAATATGTAAACCGATTATAAATATCCCACCGCGCCGCGGCGGGATTTTTTTGGGATGCGGCGTGTCGAAAACACGGGAAAGGAAGCGGAATATGGCGAGAAAACGGATTTTTGCGGCGCTGCTGGCGCTGGCTGTGGCGGCGGGCTCCCTGGCGCTGCCGGCCCAGGCGGCCTTTACCGATACTGCGGGCCACTGGGCGGAGACGGCCATCACCAAGTGGAGCGAGGAGTACAGCATCATCGGCGGCTATTCGGACGGCACCTTCCGGCCGGACAACTCCATTACCCGGGGCGCTTTCGCAGGGATCCTGGACCGCTTCCTGAAATTCCAGACCGCCTCCCCGGCCGGGACGTTCTCTGACCTGGACGGGAACTACTGGGAGGACGCCATCCTGAAGCTCCACGCCTCCGGCGTCTATCTGGGCAACAATGGGGCGGCCCTGGCGGGAGACACCATCACCCGCCAGCAGGCGGTCACCATGATCGGCCGCGCCTTTGACATCACCGGCGAGACCACCACGGTCCACTATCTGGACGCGGACCAGGTGTCCAGCTACGCACAGCCCTATCTGGCGGAGATGTCCGCCAGAGGCTACATCACGGACTCCTCAGACGGATACTTCCGTCCCACAGAGCCCATCACCCGGGCGGAGATCGTGACGATCCTGGACAACATGATCGAGGCGCTGGTCCAGACCAGCGATCCCTACTCCCAGGATGTGGAGGGGAACCTGATGGTCAACGCCGCGGAGGGCGCGGTGCTCCAGGACATGGCCGTTTCCGGCGATCTGATCGTGGCCCCCGGCGTCAGCGGCCCGGTGACGCTGGAGAACGTGACGGTTCAGGGCGCGGTGCGGAATTTCAGCGGCGCCGAGGTCACGGATCTCTCCCAGCAGCCGGAGGAGCCGGAAGAGGAGACGGACGCCATCCAGCCCAGCGATGTGTATACCCCCTCGGAGACCACGGGGGAATATCTCACCTACAGCAACCAGCAGATTCCCATTTACGCCGGGGTGGAGCGCAACCATTTCTCCCAGGGGGACTTCGAGTGGGATCCGGACCATCCGGACCGCCTGATCTACACCGGCCGGGACTATACCACCCGCTTCGGCGTTGATGTGTCCGCTTACCAGAACCGATCCAGTACGGACAATACCATCGACTGGGAGGCCGCCAAGGCCGACGGCGTGGAGTTTGCCATGGTGCGGATCGGCCTGCGGGGCTATGGCTCCGGCAAAATCCTGGAGGATGCCTTCTACGCCCAGAACATTGACGGGGCGATGGCGGCCGGCATTGAGACCGGCGTCTACTTCTTCGCCCAGGCCATCACGGTGGAAGAGGCGATTGAGGAAGCGGACTTTGTCATCAGCCTGCTGGAGGGCCACGAGATCGACGGCCCCGTGGCCTATGACTGGGAGATGCACGACAGCTCCTACCGGGTCTACGGCACCACGCCGGAGATGGCAACCGCCTGCGCCATCGCCTTCTGTGAGCGGATCGAGGAGGCCGGCTACGACGCCATGGTCTACGCCGGGCAGTATGTCAGCTATATCAAGTACGACCAGGGGGCGCTGGAGCCCTATCTCTCCTGGTATCCGGAGTATAAGAATGAGACCTCGGAGCAGCTTTATCCGACCCTTTACTACCACCGGAATTATTGGCAGTACTCCAGCAGTGCCAAGGTGGACGGCATCGGAGGCAACGTGGACGTAAACCTGCAGTTCATTCCGCGGCGGTGAGAACCCGGCGGAGGGCGCTGAGCGCAGGAAAAGCGCGGCGGGGCATTTGCCCCGCCGCGCGTCTGCCGCAAGGTTACTTGCGGTTTTCCTTCTGGTTCTTGTTCTGCTGACCGCTCTCCCGGTCCTCCTTCTGCTGGGTCTGGCCGGGGTTGCGCTTGTTCTGATTGTCACGCTCGCTCATGAGGACACCTCCTTTCACCAGGTTGGGTACATGGGGTAGTCTCACCGCCGGCCGCTGGAATTATACACGGAATCTGGAAAAAAACCGCTGCCGGAGCAAAAAACAGCATTGACAAACCGGAGGGGAAATGCTATACTAATCCAGCAAAACAAAGAAGGCTGACTGCATCCGCCTCACCTCCAGCAATCGGGCAAAGAGGTTCACACTGTTGTAATCAGACCACCGGAGGGTGGTTTGTTGTTGCGCGGATGCCGGCTTGGTATCCGCGTTTTGTGATTTTAGGATGGAGGTGTTTCGACCATTAGTAAGCAAGTGCATGAACTGAATGAGGAGATCCGGGACAAGGAGATCCGCCTGATTGGTTCCGACGGCGAGCAGCTGGGCATTATGGCTCCGGCGGCGGCCCTGGCCATTGCGGATGAGCAGGGCCTGGACCTGGTGAAGATCTCGCCCCAGGCCACACCCCCCGTGTGCAAGCTGATGAACTACGGCAAGTTCCGGTTCGAGCAGAGCAAGCGGGAAAAAGAGGCCCGGAAGAACCAGCACGTGGTGGAGATCAAGGAGATCCGTATGTCTCCGGGCATTGACATTGGGGACTTCAATACGAAGCTCAAGAATGCGCAGAAGTTCATCGCCGACGGCAACCGCGTGAAGGTCTCGGTCCGTTTCCGCGGACGGGAAATGGCCCACACCGATATTGGCCGGGATCTGCTGGACCGCTTTGCCGCACAATGCGCCGAAACCGCCAATCTGGACAAACCCGCCAAGCTGGAGGGAAGGATGATGTCGATTTTCCTCTCCCCCAAATCCGGCAAGTAATCTGATTTCAACGATACGGAAGGAGCAAACCATTATGCCGAAGCTGAAGACCCACAGTGGCGCCAAAAAGAGATTCAACCTGACCAAGACCGGTAAGGTCAAGCGCGCCAAGGCGTTCAAGAGCCATATCCTGACCAAGAAGGACACCAAGCGCACTCGTCGTCTGCGTGCCGGCGGCTATGCGGATGCTACCAATGTGGATGCGATCCGCAAGATGATCCCCTACAAGTAAGACACGAGACGTTCAAATAGGAGGTTTTTCAAATGGCTAGAGTCAAGGGCGCGATGATGACGCGCAAGAGAAGAAATAAGATCCTGAAGATGGCGAAGGGCTACTGGGGCTCCAAGTCCAAGCACTTCCGCGTGGCCAACCAGGCCGTGATGAAGTCCCTGAGCTACGCCTACACCGGCCGCCGGCTGAAGAAGCGCGATTTCCGCTCCCTGTGGATCACCCGCATCTCCGCCGCCTGCAAGCTCAACGGCATGAACTACTCCACCTTCATGCACGGCCTGAAGGTAGCCGGCATCCAGATCAACCGCAAGATGCTCTCTGAAATGGCTATCAGCGATCCCGCCGCGTTCACCCAGCTGACCGAGATCGCCAAGAAGGCCTGATCGGTTTTCCGCAGTGCAAAAAAAGAAGCGTTCCCTTGTGGGAACGCTTCTTTTTTTGCGGCTGCCCCTCCCGGGACGATGTGTCCCGCCGCGGGATCTGCGCCCTGGTTCCGGCCGGGTTTCCGGGGGGGGGGGGAAGGGCGGCAATGTTCCGCTCTGCTCCCGGGAGAGGCGTCCCGGCCACATGGCGGGGCGGAAAGGCGCCTCAGCTCAGCTCAAACATCCCGTGGTAGAGCTGGTAGTACATGCCTCTCTGGGCCAGAAGATCATCGTGGTCTCCCCGCTCCACAACCTCGCCGTGCTCCAGCACCAGGATGGCGTTGGCGTTGCGGACGGTGGAGAGCCGGTGGGCGATGACGAACACTGTCCGCCCCTCCATCAGCTGGTCCATGCCCTTTTCAATGAGGGCTTCGGTGCGGGTGTCGATGGAGGAGGTGGCCTCATCCAGGATCAGCACCGGCGGGTCCGCCACCGCGGCCCGGGCGATTGCCAGCAGCTGCCGCTGGCCCTGGGACAGGTTGGAACCGTCGGCAGTCACCAGGGTGTCATATCCCTGGGGCAGGCGGCGGATGAAGGAATCGGCGTTTGCGATCCGGGCCGCCTGCCGCACCTCCTCATCGGTGGCGTCCAGCTTGCCGAAGCGGATGTTGTCGGCAATGGTGCCGGTAAAGAGATGGGTGTCCTGCAGGACAATGCCCAGGGAGCGGCGCAGGGCGTCCTTGCGGATGTCCTTCACGTCGATGCCGTCATAGGTCACCCGGCCCCGCTCCACGTCGTAGAAGCGGTTGATGAGATTGGTGATGGTGGTCTTGCCGGCGCCGGTGGAGCCCACAAAGGCGATTTTCTGGCCGGGCTTCGCGTAGAGGCTGACGTCGTGAAGGATGGCGTGTCCCGGCTCATAGCCGAAGTCCACATGCTCAAACCGGACATCGCCCCGCAGGGGGATCAGGGCGCCGTCCGGCCTCCGCCAGGCCCAGCGGCCGGTGTTCTCGGCGCAGGGGATCAGCTTCCCGGCCTCCTCCCGCACCCGGACCAGATCCACGGTGCCCGCATCCACCTCACTGGGCTCATCCATAGCCTCGAACACCCGTTCCGCACCGGCCAGGGCCGCCAGCAGGAAATTGGTCTGCTGCGTGAACTGGTTGATGGGGAGAGATGCCTGGCGGACGAAGACCAGGTAGCTGGCAAGGGCCCCCACATCCATGGCGCCCCGAATGGCCATGATGCCGCCCAGTACCGCCACAATGGCGTAGTTGACATAGGAGATGGTGACGACCGCAGGCACCATGGTGGCTGCATAGCTCTGGGCGCCGGTGCCGGCTTTGCGGAGAGTCTCGTTCTTCTGGCGGAACACCTCCAGGCTGGCGTTCTCGTGGTTAAAGACCTTGATCACCTTCTGGCCGGCCATCATCTCCTCGATATAGCCATCCAGATCTCCCAGACTGGCCTGCTGCCGGTTGTAGTAGGCCTTGCTCCGCTTCCCGCTGAAGCGGATATACGCGAACATGGCCGCATAGCACACCGCCGCCACCAGGGAGAGCTGCCAGTTGAGCACAAACAGGATGGTGAGGGTACCCGCCACCTGGATGAAGCTCTGGATCACCATGGCGAAGCTGTTGTTCAGCGCGTCCGCGATGGTATCCACGTCGTTGGTGAAATAGCTCATCACGTCTCCGTGACGCCGGGTATCGAAAAAGCGCAGGGGGAGCGTCTGGAGATGGGCGAACAGGTCCCGCCGGATGTCATAGAGGACCTTCTGGGCCACCCGGACCATGGTCTGGGTGTATCCCAGTGCCGAGAGGGCGCCGGCGCTGTAGATCACCGCAGTGAGGATCACGCCACGGACCAGGGCAGCCGCATCGCCGGCGGTCAGGGTGTTTACCACCGGGCGGATCATATATGTCCCCAGAAGGTTGGCCAGGGCGCTGATCGTCACCAGCACCGCCACCGCCAGCAGCAGGAATTTGTGCCGCCCCATGTAGGAAAGCAGGGTCCGCAGGGTATGCCACAGGTGTTTAGGCTTTTTCGCGCTGAGCTGACGCGCCGCCATCGGCGTCCCCTCCTTTCATCTGGGATGCGTAAATTTCCTGGTAGATGGGATCTGAGGCCAGCAGCTGGGCATGGGTCCCCATGGCATGGATGCGGCCATCCTCCAGAATGATGATCTGATCCGTGTGGATCACCGAGCTGACCCGCTGGGCAATGATGATTTTGGTCACGTCCCCCAGCCGGGCCAGCGCCGCGCGGATCCGGGCCTCTGTGGCGGTGTCCACGGCGCTTGTGGAGTCGTCAAAGATCAGCACCTTCGGATGCTTCAGCAGGGCTCTGGCAATGCACAGCCGCTGCTTCTGCCCGCCGGAGACGTTTACGCCGCCCTGCCCCAGGTCTGTGTCCAGCCCCTTGGGCATCCGCTCCAGGAACTCATCGGCGCAGGCGGCCCGGCAGGCCTCCCACAGCGCCGCGTCATCGGCGTCCGGTGCGCCCCACTTCAGATTTTCCCGGATGGTGCCGGAGAAGAGCACGTTCTTCTGCAGCACGATGCCCACGGCGTCCCGCAGGGCCTGCAGATCGTAGTCCCGCACGTCCCGGCCGCCGACCTTCACCACGCCTTCTGTGGCGTCGTACAGGCGGGGGATCAGCTGCACCAGGGTTGTTTTGGCGGAGCCGGTGCCCCCCAGGATCCCGATGGTCTGGCCGGAGGCAATGTGGAAGGATACTCCGGAGAGGGCATTTTCCCTGGCGTCAGCGCGGTATTTGAAGGAGACGTTCTCGAAGTCCACGCTGCCGTCCGCCACCGTCTCCGCCGCCTGGGCAGGGGAGGACAGGGATACCGGCTCGTCCAGCACCTCCAGGATCCGCCGGGCACTGGCCAGGGACCGGGTCAGCAGCAAAAACACATTGGAAATCATCATCAGGGAGTTCATCACCTGCAGCACATAGCTGAGGATGCCGGTGAGATCCCCCACCTGGAGGGAACCGGCCAGAGCCATGCGCCCGCCGAACCACATCAGCAGCACCGTTGCGGTGTACATGGTCAGCTGAAAGGCCGGCAGGTTCAGCACCGCGTAGCGGAAGGTCCGCTGGCTGGCGGACATCAGCTCGCGGTTGACGGTCTCGAATTTTTCCTCCTCGTATGTCCCGCGGACAAAGGCCTTCACCGCCCGGATGGCGGTCAGCCCCTCCTGCACCACGTTGTTCAGATGATCCACAGCGGTCTGCAGGCGGCTGTACATCGGGGCCACCTTCCCCACGATAAAAAACAAAATCCCGCCCAGGATCGGCAGGCACACCAGCAGGACCGCTGCCAGCCGCCCGTTCAGCCAGAAGGAGAAGGAGACCCCCAGAATCAGCATCACCGGCCCCCGCACCATGGGGCGGAAGCCGCCGTTCACTGCGTTCTGGATCACCGTTACATCCGTGGTCATCCGGGTCACCAGGGAGGAGGTCTCAAACCGGTCCAGGTTGGAAAAGGCAAACCGCTGGACCCGCTCATACTGTGCCTCCCGGATTCGGGCGCCCCAGCCGTAGGCGGCTCTGGCGGCGAACCGGGCGTACAGCAGCCCGGTAATCAGGGCCAGCAGGGCACAGATCCCCATTTGGGCGCCCCGGCGGAGGATGAAGGGGATATCCCTCTGGGCCACGCCCACGTCGATGATGTCCGCCATCAATACGGGAATCACCAGCTCGAAGGCACATTCCACCAAAACCAACAGCCCGCCCAGGAGCAGATCCCAACGGTAAGGGCCCAGATAGCCCAGCAGGCGTTTGAAATCTCTCATGGTGTCACCTCTGACGCATTCCGCAGATTTTGGTATGCCCGGAGCAGGAAGCTGCCGAAGAGCGACCGCTCCTCCGCCGTGAAGCCCTGCAGCATGATGGCTTCTTCCTCCCGACAGCGGCGCTGCCAGCCCTCGCTGGCCAGGCGGCCCTGCTCCGTGATCTGCACCAGGTCCCGCCCGCGGCCCGCGCCGTCCCGGCAGCGGGTCAGAAAGCCGCCCTTTTCCAGGCAGCTCACCATCCGGGAGACATTGGCAGGGTCCACGTCAAAGTAGTCCGCCAGCTGCCTCTGGCGGCAGGGACCCCTGGCGGCCAGATAGGCCAGGAGCTTGGGCTGCCCCGTCCCCAGGCCCAGCTCCTGCAGGCCGGGGCGGAGATAGTTGCGCTGGGCGTGGAACGCCCGGTACAGCAGAATGTGAAGGGAGTGTTCCATAAGTCACGCCTCCTATTGATATATCAATCATGCGCTGACATTCCTTATTATAGAGCAGCGGGGGAACTTGTCAAGACGAAGAAGGGCATGAAGCCGGGATCGGCGCGGTGCGGCAAAAGAGGCGCCGGCCATATTGATGGCCGGCGCCTCTTTGTCACAATTGGGGCTTGACGGATTCGGACTGCCCTGGTGCGGTCGCCCGTTATGCGCAAGCGCACGGGAATCGCCGGCTGTGCTCAGACGATTTCCAGCAGCTCCCGCAGGTCCCGGATCTCGTAGTCGATCCGCAGGCTCCCGGGCCGGTCCCTGCCCGCCGGGTTATACCAGCAGCAGGGCAGACCGGCGTTGTTGGCTCCCCGGATGTCTGTGGCCAGGGAGTCCCCCACAGCCAGGCAGTTTTCGGCTGTCATGTCCGGGACACGGGAGAAGATGTATTCGTAGTAGGCCCGGCTGGGCTTGGAGGCTCCCGCGTCCTCGGAGATAAATGCATCGGAAATCAGCTCCGCAAAGACGCTGCCCCGGAGGCGGCTGCGCTGGACAGAGGCCACGGAGTTGGTGGCGATATACAGCCGGTGTCCCCGTCGGACCAGCTCCCGGCAGGTCTCCTCCGCGTGAGGCAGAGGGAAAACCCCCTCGCCCAGGGCCCGGAGATAGTCCTGATTGCATTTGTCAGGGTCACGGTTCAGCCCCAGCTCTCCCAGAAACTGTACATACCGCTGGCGGGTCAGAAACTCCTTGGAGACCTCGCCCCGGTCAAATGCGGCCCAGAGCGCCTGATTGATCTCGTGGTAGCGCTGATGGGAGTCCTCTGTGTCCGGAATCCCATTGGCCCGGCACATGGCACTGAACGCCCGGCGGGAGGCCTTTGGAAAATCAAAGAGGGTATCATCGGCATCCAGAAGCAGGTAGGGATATTTCATGGGAGCTCTCCTTTCCGGCCGGCGGGCTTGCGCCGTTTCGATCCATCATAGCACATTTTGCCGGGAAAGGCAATCACCGCCGGCGTACCTCCGCATACCATGGGCTGAGGGGGGATCTGCGTTGAAGAGGACATACGGGGTCATTGGAGGGGACCGGCGCCAGGCAGAGCTGGCAGCCCTGCTGAGGAAAAAGGGACGCAGGGTCCAGACCTGGCAGGTGGACGGAGAAGAAGGAGACCTGGAGCTTGCTGCGGCAGCGGATGTGGTCATCCTGCCGCTGCCGCTGTGCCGCAGGGCCGGGATCCTGAACTGGGCTGGTGGAGAGATGCCCGTGGAGGAGCTGTTTCAGAGGTTCCGCCCCGGGCAGCTGCTGCTGGCCGGTCAGGTGGCCGCGGCGGAACGGCAGGCGGCGGAAGCGCGCGGGCTGACCCTGACGGACTATTTTCTCAGTGAGGAGCTGACGGTGGCCAACGCTGCCGCCACCGCGGAGGCGGCGCTCCAGGTGGCCATGGAGCATCTGGACCGGACCCTGCTGGGGATGGACTGTCTGGTGCTGGGCTTTGGCCGGATCGGCCGGCTGCTGGCCTGCAGGCTCCACGGCATCGGGGCCCGGGTTGCCGCAGCTGCCAGAAAACCGTCAGACCGGGCCTGGATTCGGGCCTATGGATGGGCGGCTCTGGACACCGGGGCGCTGACCGGATGCCTGGGGCCGTTCCGGGTGATCTTCAACACGGTTCCCGCCTGCCTGCTGGACCGGGCGCTGCTGAAAGAGGTAGCCCGGGACTGCCTGCTGGTGGATCTTGCCTCTGTTCCCGGCGCGGATCAAGCTGCCGCAGAGGAACTCGGGATTCCCTGGATCTGGGCCCGGTCCCTGCCCGGCCGCCTGGTGCCCGCCACCGCGGCGGCGGCCATTGGGGATGCGGTGGATTCCATATTAAAGGAGCGAGGTGACCTTATGTGAAACAGGAACGAGTCGGCTTTGCCCTGTGCGGCTCTTTCTGCACCCATGAAAAGGTCCTGAAGGAGCTGGAAGAGCTGGTGCAGCTTTATGAGACGGTAATCCCGATTGTGTCGGAGACCGCCGCTTTTACAGACACCCGCTTCGGGACCTCGGATGATTTGATGGAACGGCTGGAGGATTTGACGGGGCATGAGGTGCTGTGCGATATTCCCGCTGTGGAGCCCATCGGCCCCAAGGGACTGCTGGATGTGCTTGTGATTGCTCCCGCCACAGGAAATACGGTCGCCAAGCTGGCGGCTGGGATTACAGATACGGCCGTCACTATGGCGGCCAAGGCCCACCTGCGCAACGGGCGGCCGGTGGTTATCGCGCTGGCCAGCAATGACGGCCTCTCGGCGGGGGCTCGGAATATCGGAGAGCTGCTGGTGCGGAAGAATTACTACTTCGTACCCTTTGGCCAGGATAATCCGCAGGAAAAACCCAGCTCCCTGGTGGCCGACTTTTCCAAAATTCCGGAAACTGTGGAGGCTGCACTCCGGGGACGGCAGATCCAACCCATCCTTCTTCAATGAGAAGATCAGGCGCGGGGGCATCCCCGCGCCTGCCCGCAGCCCCGTGGTTTGTAAAAATGACGAAAACACACCAAAAAAGGGGATTATATCATAAGAATAGCTGATGGTAGGAATTGAGATTATCAATAGAAGTTCTCACAAACCCGATATTGGAGAAATACAGTGGAAAAGGTTAAGAAAAAGTAAACAAAAGCAGAAAAAAAGGATTGACTTTCCACTGCGGTTCTGTTATCCTAGCATAGCTGTCCCGGTTGAGAGAGTTTTGCTCTGGGAAACAGTTCTTTTAAAAAGATAAAAAACTGTTGACAAAGGCAGAACTTTGCAGTATAATAAATCTCACCGCCGGACAGGGCGTGTACCTTGTAAATTAAACAACGTAACGAAAAGGAAGCAC
>CAMMCS010000043.1 GCA_946494635.1 uncultured Oscillibacter sp.
CCGCCACCGCCCGGATGAAGGAGGGGGAGCCCTGCGACCTGCTCTCCCGCCTGGCCGCCGAGCCCGCCTTCGGCATGACGGAGGCGGAGATGGAGGCCGTCCTGGACCCGCAGCTGTACATCGGCCGCTGCCCGGAGCAGGTGGACGCGTTCCTCTCCCAGGTGCGGCCCCTGCTCTCCGGCGCCAGCCAGGATACGCCGGAGATCAATCTGTAACGGCCTTTCCCGCCGCGCCGGAGTCCCCGCGCTCCGGCGCGGCGTTTTGCTCTGCCGCTCGCCTGTCCGCCAGGCGGAGCTCCCCACGGGCTCATCCGCACGTCATTTTGTGTATTTTGCCGTTGACAGTTTCCCTGCGGCGGTGATACATTGCTTTCATCGGTTTTCCTGAACCGGGAATCCCCGCGGCCCCGCCAGGGTGCCGGGCCGCGTTCCCCGTTGTGCTTTCCGCGGCTTCTGTGATAGGATTGAGTGTAGCAATAGAGGAGGATAACCTGTATGAGCACCACTATGAAACTCCCCGAGCTGTTCGGCAGCATGGTTTTCAATGAGGAGACCATGAAGGAGCGCCTGTCTTCCGCGTCCTACGGCGCCTGGAAGACCAGTGTCACCGATGGGACGCCCCTGGACCTCTCCACCGCCAACGAGATCGCGGAGGCCATGAAGCAGTGGGCCGTGGAGAAGGGCGCCACCCACTACACCCACTGGTTCCAGCCCATGACCGGCGTCACCGCGGAGAAGCACGACAGCTTCATCACCCCCGCCGGCGGCGGAAAGATCATCATGGAGTTCTCCGGCAAGGAGCTGGTGCGGGGTGAGCCGGATGCCTCCTCCTTCCCCTCCGGCGGCCTGCGGGCCACCTTCGAGGCCCGGGGCTACACCGCCTGGGATCCCACCTCCTTCGCCTTCATCAAGGAGGGCTCCCTCTGCATCCCCACGGTGTTTTGCTCCTATTCCGGCGAGGCCCTGGACAAGAAGACCCCCCTGCTGCGGTCCATGGAGGAGGTCAGCCGCCAGGCAGTACGGATCCTCCGGCTCTTCGGGGACACGGAGACCAAGCGGGTCATCCCCCAGGTGGGCCCGGAGCAGGAGTATTTCCTGATCGACAAGCGCATGTATGCCCAGCGGGAGGACCTGCGCTTCTGCGGCCGCACCCTGTTCGGTGCCCGGCCGCCCAAGGGGCAGGAGCTGGATGACCACTACTTCGGCGCGATCCGTCCGAGAGTCGCCGCCTACATGCAGGATCTGGACGAGGAGCTGTGGAAGCTGGGGGTCCTCTCCAAGACCAAGCACAACGAGGTGGCCCCCTCCCAGCACGAGATGGCCCCCATCTACACCGACGCCAACTCCGCCTGCGACCAGAACCAGCTGGTGATGGAGATGATGAAGAAGGTGGCCGACCGCCACGGCCTGGTGTGCCTGCTGCATGAGAAGCCCTTCGCCGGGGTCAACGGCTCCGGCAAGCACGACAACTGGTCCCTCTCCACCGATACCGGCAAGAACCTCTTCAAGCCCGGCTCCACGCCCCACCAGAACGCCCGGTTCCTGCTGTTCCTGGCGGCCTTCATCAAGGGCGTGGACGACTATCAGGACTTCCTGCGGGCCACGGTGGCCTTCCCCGGGAACGACCACCGGCTGGGCGCCCAGGAGGCGCCTCCGGCCGTGATTTCCATTTTCCTGGGCGACGAGCTCACCGCGGTGGTGGAGGCCATCATCCAGGGCACGGAGTTCCAGGAGGCCGGCAAGCGTATGCTGAAAATCGGCGTGGACTCCCTGCCGGCCATTCCCCAGGACAACACGGACCGCAACCGCACCTCTCCCATGGCCTTCACTGGCAACAAGTTTGAGTTCCGGATGCTGGGCGCCTCCCAGTCCGTCTCCGGCCCCAACATCGCCCTGAACACCATCATGGCCGAGGAGCTGCAGCAGTTCGCCGATGAGCTGGAGGGCTCCGCCGATTTCCAGGCGGACCTGCAGACCCTGATCCGCCGGGTCTTTACCGAGCATCAGCGGATCATCTTCAACGGCAACGGCTATGACGAGTCCTGGCTGGAGGAGGCGGAGCACCGCGGGCTGTCCAATCTGATCTCCACCGCCGACGCCCTGCCCATGTACACCGCCCCCAAGAACATGCGGCTCTTCATCAAGCACGGCATCTACACCCGGGAGGAGATCGTGGCCCGGGCGGAGATCCATATTGAAAACTACTCCCGGGTCATCTCCATCGAGGCCAAGACCATGGCGGACATGATCCGCCACCAGATCCTGCCGGCCGTCTCCGGCTATGCCGACCAGCTGTGCCAGCGGGCCTATCACAAGGAGGCGCTGGGCGTCCCCCGCCAGTATGAGATCTCTACCGCCACGCAGATCGGCGCCCTGACAGACGCGCTGCTGGCCGCCTGCGACAAGCTGGAACAGGATCTGGCCGCCATCCCCGAGGAGACCATGGACGCCATGTGCTACTGCCACAATGTGCTCATCCCCGATATGGCGGATGCCCGGTCGGCCGCCGACCAGCTGGAGGTGCTC
Source organism: uncultured Oscillibacter sp. (assembly GCA_946494635.1). Classification (GTDB taxonomy): domain Bacteria; phylum Bacillota; class Clostridia; order Oscillospirales; family Oscillospiraceae; genus Oscillibacter. Next base: position 2,526 of record CAMMCS010000043.1, read on the forward strand.
ACCGCCTCCGACTGCTGGCCCTTCCCGGTGTACAGCGATCTGCTGTTCTATGTGTGAGCCTTCGCGTACCTTTCCGCGCCCCGGTCCTTCGGCCGGGGCGTTTTTCCGTGTCCGGCGCCGGAACGTCCTTAACAAAAATTTGAGATTTTTCTGCTTGCACCCCTTACCCCGGCGTGCTATACTTGCGTTGTTCTTGATTTTTTCCATGGAGGTGCATCTTGCAGAAACGCAGTCACAAACTGCTGGCCGCCACCCTGCTGGAAAACGCCCAGGGTTTCCGGTCCAGACGCTTCGAGCTCGCCTTTCTGTTCGGCTCCTTTCAGCCGGACTGCAACCCCCTCACCTATCTGAAGGGCTCTCTCCGGGCCTATAAGCTGCGGGGGCATAACTACTCCAACTCCCAGCGCTACATTTACACCCGGATTTCCCGGCTCCAGCGCCGGGCCCGCTGGACGATGTGGCAGTACTACACCCTGGGCAAGCTGACCCATTACCTGGCGGACGCCTTTACCTATCCCCACAACGAAAATTATCCCGACAGCATGCTGTGCCACCACCAGTACGAGACTGACCTCCGCGCCTATCTGGAGGAATACCTGTCCAATCAGGCGCTCCGCCGGGAAAAGTTCCGCCAGGATGTGATCGGCGCCCTTCAGGACCTGCACCGGCAGTATATGGCCGGCATTGCAGATATGCGCAAGGACGTGCAGTTTATCCTGAAGGCCACCTCCATCCTGATGGCCGGGTGTCTGCCGGAAAACTGCTGCGCTGCCCGGGCGGCCTCTGCCGCGGCGTAGCGCCTTCAGCAGGATGCACAGCTTTATCTGTTCGTCCGCTCCATTCTTTGGCAGCATTGTCAATTTCCATTTGCTTTTTTGCGTGCTATTCTGAAACTATCAAATGGCACAGAGAGGAACCCTGTCATGACCAACATCACCCGTTCTGCCGAATACCGTTACTTTAGCTTTACCTACTTTTATGGTAAGGCTTATTTGGGTTTGGCTGAAAACGTGCGTGATCGTGTCTGACGCTAGGAAAAGGCTATCAGTGCATGACGACCCGCAGCCGAACCGGCTGCGGGTCTTTTTTGTACCAGTCGAACTTATTTTAGGAGGAATCCCATATGATCGTCGTTCTGAAATCCAACCCCAACCGAGAACAGCTGGAGAGCCTGATCGCCTGGCTCCAGGAAAAGGGCATCATCATCCACACCAGCATCGGCGAGGCCCACACGATCCTGGGCCTGGTGGGCGACACCAGCCAGCTGGACATCGACCTGATCGCCGCCCTGGACATCGTGGAGGACGTGAAGCGGGTCCAGGAGCCCTACAAGAACGCCAACCGGAAGTTCCACCCGGAGGACACGGTGGTGAAGGTGGGCGATACCCAGATCGGCGGCGGCAGCCTGACCCTGATGGCAGGTCCCTGCTCTGTGGAGAGCGAGGAGCAGGTGGTGGCCATCGCCAAGGCGGTAAAGGCCAGCGGCGCCACCATGCTGCGGGGCGGCGCCTTCAAGCCCCGGACCTCCCCCTACTCCTTCCAGGGCCTGGGTGCCACCGGCCTGGAGTACCTGAAGGTGGCCCGGCAGGAGACGGGGCTCCCCATCGTGACGGAGCTGATGGATCTGAGCCAGCTGCCCCTGTTCAAGGATGTGGACGTGATCCAGATTGGCGCCCGGAACATGCAGAACTTCGACCTGCTGAAGGCCGTGGGCCATCAGGACAAGCCCGTCATGATCAAGCGGGGCATGTCCGCCACCTATGAGGAGTGGCTCATGAGCGCCGAATACGTCATGGCCGGCGGCAATGAAAACGTGATCCTCTGCGAGCGGGGCATCCGCACCTTCGAGAGCTACACCCGCAACACCCTGGACCTGGCCTGCATCCCGGTGCTGCGGAAGCTGACCCACCTGCCCATCATCATCGACCCCAGCCACGCCACCGGCAAGAGCTGGCTGGTGGATCCCCTGGCCATGGGCGCCGTGGCCACCGGAGCGGACGGATTGCTGATCGAGGTTCACAACGACCCGGCCCACGCCCTGTGTGACGGTTCCCAGTCCCTGAAGCCGGAGGCCTTCGACGTGCTGGCCCGCAAGCTGCTCAAGCTCCATGCCTTTATGAAAACGGTGGAGGAATAAGCAATGAATGTTGCCATTGTCGGCCTGGGCCTCATCGGCGGGTCCATGGCCAAGAGCATCAAGAACCGCACCGCCCACACGGTCTGGGGCGCGGACCTGAACAGTGAGACCATGACCATGGCCCGGATGTGCGGCGCCATCGACGCCCCCCTGACGGAGGAGAACCTGCCCCAGGCGGATCTGATCCTGGTGGCCATCCGGCCCGGCGCCGCCATTGAATGGGTCCGTCAGCACGCGGAGCGCGTCGCCAAGTCCGCCATCCTGGTGGACCTGTGCGGCGTGAAGCGGACCGTGGTGGCGGCCATCGCCCCCATCGCGGAGCAGCACGGCTTTGCCTACATCGGCGGCCACCCCATGGCCGGCCGGGAGCGGGGCGGCTTCACCGCCTCCACCGAGGACCTGTATGTGGGCGCCTCCATGATCCTGACCCCGGACAAGCGGACGGATATGCACCTACTGGAGACGCTGAAGGCCTTCTTCCTGGACCTGGGGTTTGCGGGCCTCACCTTCTCCACGCCGGAGGAGCATGACCGCATCATCGCCTTCACCTCCCAGCTGGCCCACATCGTGTCCAGCGCCTATGTGAAGTCGCCGGAGGCCCAGCGCCGCCGGGGCTTCTCCGCCGGCAGCTTCCAGGACATGACCCGGGTGGCCCGGCTGGACGAGGACATGTGGACGGAGCTGTTCCTGGACGACGAGGACTTCCTGACGAAGGAGCTGGACGAGCTCATCGGCCATCTGGCGGACTACCGGGACGCCCTGCGGGACAAGGATGCCCGGCGGCTCCACGACCTGCTGAAGGAGGGCCGGGAGATGAAGGCCACCGCCGGCGGCAACTGACCCGTTTTCGGCCGCCGCTGTGCGACACTACTATAAATAAAGGAGTTTTTCCATGTCTGACTCCATCCGAACCATTCCCGTCCGGGTCCAGCCGCCCTACGATGTGACCATCGGCAGCGGCCTGCTGGGCCGGTGCGGAGACGATCTGGCCTCCCTGCTGGGGCAGCGGAGGATCGCCGTCCTGACGGACGACACCGTGGCCCCCCTGTATCTGGGCACCGTCACCGCCGCCCTGGAGGATGCGGGCTTTGCGGTCTGCTCCCATGTGTTCCCGGCGGGAGAGGGACGCAAAAATCTCGCCACCCTGGCAGAGCTGCTGGAATTCCTGGCGTCGGAGCACCTGACCCGCACCGACTGCGTGGCCGCCCTGGGCGGCGGCGTGGTGGGGGACATGGCGGGCTTTGCCGCCGCCGTGTACCTCCGGGGCATCCGGTACGTCCAGCTGCCCACCACGCTTTTGGCGGCGGTGGACTCCTCCGTAGGCGGCAAGACCGCTGTGGACCTGGCCGCCGGGAAGAACCTGGCCGGGGCCTTCTGCCAGCCCGCCGCCGTCATCTGCGACACGGACTGCCTGAAGACCCTGCCCCCCGACGTGTTCGCCGACGGCGCCGCCGAGGCCATCAAGACCGGCGTCCTCTCCGACGAGAGCCTGTTCGCCCTGTTTGAGGACGGTACCCTCACCGCCGACCCCGGCGCGGTCATCGCCCGGTGCGTGGCCTACAAGGCCGGGGTGGTGGAGCGGGACGAAAAAGAGCAGGGAGAACGGAAGCTCCTGAACCTGGGCCACACCGTGGGCCATGCCATCGAGAAGTGCAGCGGCTACGCCATCCCCCACGGCCACGCGGTGGCGGCAGGGCTGGCCGTCATCGCCCGGTCCGCAGAAAAGCTGGGCTGGACGGAGGCGCCCATCGCGGCGCGGATCGCCGCCTGCCTCGCCAAAAACAGCCTGCCCACGGGCACGGACTTTTCCGCCGAAGCCCTGGCGGAGGCCGCCCTCTCCGACAAGAAGCGCGCCGGCGGGGACATCACCCTGGTGATCCCCCGGCGGATCGGCGCCTGCCAGCTGCGGAAGGTGCCGGTGGCGGACCTGCTGCCCATCATCCGGGCGGGACTGGAGGCGTAAATGGACCTTCAGATCACACCTCGAAAGCTCTCCGGCGCCGTGACGCCGCCCCCCAGCAAGTCCCAGGCCCACCGGCTGCTGATCGCCGCCGCCCTGGCGGAGGGGGAGAGCACCCTTCACAACATCGCCCTCTCCCAGGACATCGAGGCCACGCTGCGTTGTGTCACCGCCCTGGGGGGCAGCTGGACGGAGACTGCCCCCGGCACGCTCACCGTCACCGGCATCGGCGGAAGGCGGCCCTCTGGCGGGGACCTGCCCCGGCTGGACTGCGGCGAGTCTGGATCTACCTTGCGGTTTTTTATCCCCATCGCCCTGGCGGTGGCGGGGGGCGGCGTGTTCACCGGCCGCGGCCGGCTGATGGAGCGGCCCCAGGGCCCCTATTTTCAGCTATTTGCCAAGAAGGGGATCTCCTGCGAGCAGAAGGACGGCGTTCTCACCGTGCGGGGGACTCTGACGCCAGGGGAGTACGCCCTGCCCGGCAATGTCTCCAGTCAGTTTTTCACAGGCCTTCTGTTTGCCCTGCCCCTGCTGGACGGGGACTCTGTCATCCGCTCCACCACGGAGGTGGAGTCCAAGGGATACATCTCCATCACCCGGGACGTTTTGAAAACCGCCGGGGTGGAGACCGCCTGCACCGGCGATTTCCGGGAGCTGACCGTCCATGGCGGCACCTATCGCCCCTTTGCCGCCGCGGTGGAGGCAGACTGGTCCCAGGCGGCCTTCTGGTACACTGCCCAGGGCCTGGGCAGCGATTTGACCATTCAGGGTATGAATCCACACTCCATCCAGGGAGACCGGGTTATGGCGGACTTTGCCGAAATGCTCCGGGGAGAGCCTCTGTCCGGGGCCGTCACCGGGCCGGTCCTGGGCCGTTCCGGCTCCCCGGCGGCTCGGCCCCACGCCCGGCCGGAGCGGCCCGGCTGGGCCACTCCCTGCGTGGGCAGCGTCAGTCTGCCCCTGACCCACTGTCCGGACCTGGCGCCGCCCCTGGCGGCCTGGGGCGCGCTGCTGAACGGCACACTGTATTTGAAAGACGCCGCCCGGCTGCGGATCAAGGAGAGCGACCGGCTCTCCACCATCACCGCCGCCCTGACGGCCCTGGGGGCGGAGGTTCACGAGGAGCCGGACCGGCTCATCATCGTGGGAAAGCCGTCGCTCCCCGGCGGCACGGTGGACAGCGCCAACGACCACCGGATCGCCATGGCGGCAGCCATCGCCGCCACCGGCTGCACCGGCCCCGTGACCATCCGGGGCGCCGAGTGCGTGCAAAAATCCTACCCGGATTTCTGGGAGGTCTACCAATCTCTGGGAGGTGACATCCGTGTCCTCTGAATTCGGCAATCTGCTGAAGGTCTCCGTCTTCGGCCAGTCCCACGGCAAGGCCATCGGCGTGGTGGTGGACGGCCTTCCCGCCGGGGAGGCCATCGACCTGGAGGAGCTGAGCGCGTTCCTGGCCCGGCGGAAGCCGGGGAAGAGCCCCCTCTCCACCGCCCGGAAGGAGTCCGACACGCCCATCTTCCTCTCCGGCCTGGAAAACGGCGTCACCTGCGGCGCGCCGCTGTGCGCCGTCATCGAAAACGGCGACCAGCACTCCTCGGATTATACGGAACTCCGGGACAAGCCCCGGCCCGGCCACGCGGACTACACCGCCTATGTGAAGTGGAGAGGCCAGGCGGACATGCGGGGCGGCGGCCACTTCTCCGGCCGGCTGACGGCCCCTCTGTGCGTGGCCGGGGGCATCGCCAGGCAGATCCTCTCCCGCCGGGGCGTGTATGTAGGGGCCCACCTCTGGTCCGTGGGCACGGAGCAGGACGCCTCCTTCCCCCTGCGTCCCACGAAGGAGCTGTTTGAAGCCGTCGCCGCCAAGCCCTTCCCGGTGCTGGACGACCAGGCGGGGGAGCGGATGCAGGCATTGATCCTGGAGGCCCGCCAGGCGCAGGACTCCGTGGGCGGCGTCATCGAGTGCGCCGCCGTCGGCCTGCCCGCCGGGCTGGGGGACCCCATGTTCGGCGGCGTGGAGAACCGGCTGGCATCGGCCCTCTTCGGCATCCCCGCCGTGAAGGGCGTGGAGTTCGGGGACGGCTTCGCCGCCGCCCGGGCCCGGGGCTCTGAGAACAACGACCCCTTTATCATGGAGGGCGGCCGGGTGGCGGCGGAGACCAACCACGCCGGAGGCATCCTGGGGGGCATCACCAGCGGGATGCCCGTCGTCCTGCGGACGGCCATGAAGCCCACGCCGTCCATCGCCCGGCCCCAGCGGACCGTCAGCCTGTCCGCCGGAGCGGACACCGAGCTTGTGATCCGCGGCCGGCACGACCCCTGCATCGCCCACCGGGCCGTCCCGGTGGTGGAGGCGGTCACCGCCGCCGTTTTGCTAGACTTATTATTGGAGGGAAATCATGGAACTTTCTGAGATCCGCGAGAAGATCGACGCAGTGGACGACCAGCTGCTGGACCTGTTCCTGCAGCGCATGGACCTGTCTGACGAGGTGGCCGCCTACAAGAATGAGCACCACCTGCCCATCCTGAACAAGGAGCGGGAGCGGGCCATCCTGGCCAAGGTGACGGAGAAGTCCGGGGAGCGGGAGCGGTACGCCTACCACCTGTTCTCCACCCTGTTCGAGCTGGCCCGGTCCCGGCAGGCGGAGCTGATCTCCGCCCCCACCAAGGTGGCCGCCCAGGTCCACGCCTCGCTGGAGGCCGGCACCTCCGTCTTCCCCCAGACGGGCCTGGTGGCCTGCCAGGGCGTGGAGGGCGCCAACTCCCAGGTGGCCTGCGACCGGCTGCTGCCCCGGGGCAACATCGTGTATGTCAAGACCTTCCAGGCGGTGGTGTCCGCCGTGGAGTCGGGCCTGTGCAAGTTCGGCGTGCTGCCCATTGAGAACAGCTCCAACGGCTCCGTCCGGGCGGTGTACGAGCTGCTGCAGGATCACAACCTCACCATTGTCCGCTCCACCCGGCTGTGCATCCGCCACGAGCTGCTGGCTCTGCCCGGCGTGAAGATGGGGGACATCACGGAGATCTACTCCCATCAGCAGGCCATCGGCCAGTGCAGCCGGTTCCTGAACGGCCTTAACGGCGTCCGGGTCATCCCCTGCGACAACACCGCCATGGCCGCCAAGATGGTGGCGGAGCGGGGCGACCGCCATGTGGCCGCCATCTCCTCCCACCCCTGTGCCGCCCTGTACGGGCTGGAGACCGTCAGCGGCGATATCCAGGACAGCGACAACAACTACACCCGCTTCATCTGCGTCACCAAGGACCCGGTGATCTACGCCGGCGCCAGCCGCATCAGCCTCATCATCGCCTGCGACAACAAGCCCGGCGCCCTGTATGAGATCCTGTCCAAGCTGGCGGCCCTGGGCATCAACATGACCAAGCTGGAATCCTGCCCCGTCACCGGCCGGAACTTCGAGTTCATCTTCTTCCTGGAGCTGGAGGCCTCCGTCCAGGAGCCCGGCGTCCTGGCCATGCTGGAGGAGCTGGAGCGCAGCTGCGCGGGCTTCCACTTCCTGGGCAACTACGCCGAGATCTGACCTATGGGAGAACGCGTTTACGGCCTGCTGGGCCGGAAGCTGGGCCACAGCTGGTCCGTGCCCATCCACGCCGCCCTGGGCAACGGCGCCTACCGCCTTCTCGAGCTGGAGCCGGAGGAGCTGGCCCCCTTCCTCCGCCGGGAGGACATCGGCGGGCTGAACGTCACCATCCCCTACAAGCGGGACGTGATGCCCCTGTGCGACGCCATCGACCCGGCGGCGGAGGCCATCGGCAGCGTCAACACCATCGTCCGGCGGCCGGACGGCAGGCTGGTGGGCTACAACACGGACATCGACGGCTTCCGCTACATGGCCCGCCGGGCGGGCATCTCCCTGGCCGGGAAGAAGGTGGTCATCCTGGGGAGCGGCGGGGCGTCCCTGACGGCCCAGGCCGCCGCCCGGCAGGAGGGCGCGGCGGAGATCATCGTCATCTCCCGCTCCGGCCCGGACAACTACGAGAACCTCTCCCGCCACGCCGACGGCGAGATTTTGGTGAACACCACCCCGGTGGGGATGTACCCGGGCAACGGGGCTTCCCCCGTGGATCTGGCGGCCTTCCCGGCCCTGGATGGGGTGCTGGACGTGGTCTACAACCCCCGCCGCACGGCGCTGCTGCTCCAGGGGTCGGAGCGGGGCATCCCCTGCTCCGACGGGCTGCCCATGCTGGTGGCCCAGGCGGTGGCGGCGGAGGAGCGGTTCTTTGACCGGGCCATCCCCGCCAGCGAGAACGAGCGCATCCTGGCCCAGCTGCGGCGGGAGATGACCAGCATCGTCCTGATCGGGATGCCCGGCAGCGGCAAGACCACAGTGGGGACGGCCCTGGCCCGCCTCACCGGCCGGGAGGCCATCGACCTGGACCAGCTGATCGAGACCGCTGCCGGCTGCTCCATCCCGGAGATCTTCTCCCGGGAGGGGGAGGCCGGCTTCCGGGCCCGGGAGGCCGCCGCGGCGGCAGAGGCAGGGAAGCGCACCGGAGTCATCCTGCTGACGGGCGGCGGCATCGTCAAGACGGCGGCCAACTACGCCCCCCTGCATCAGAACGGCCGCATCTATCAACTGGTGCGGGACCTCTCCCTTCTGCCCACCGAGGGCCGGCCCCTGTCCCAGGGAGCAGACCTTGCCGCCATGTGGCGGGAGCGGGCGCCCCTGTATGCCCGGTTTCGGGACGCGGAGATCGACAACAACGGCACGGTGGAGGACACCGCCGCCGCCATCTGGAGGGATTTTTGTGAACATTCTGGTGATTAACGGCCCCAACATGAACATGCTGGGCATCCGCCAGCCGGAGATCTACGGCAAGGCCACCTATGAGGATCTGAAAACCATGATCCAGACGGAGGCGGACCGTCTGGGGGTGACCGTCTCCTTCTTCCAGTCCAACCACGAGGGGGCCCTGGTGGACGCCATCCAGCAGGCCTACTTCGACCATGTGGACGGCATCATCATCAACCCGGCGGCCTACACCCACACCAGCGTGGCCCTGCTGGACGCTGTGAAAGCCGTGGGCATCCCCACGGTGGAGGTCCACGTCTCCGACCCCGACAGCCGGGAGGACTTCCGCCATGTGTCTTATATCCGGGCGGCCTGCACGGCCACCATCCGGGGCCACGGCCTGGCGGGGTATGTGGAGGCCCTGCGGCTCCTCTGCGGCGCCGGCGCTTGACAAACCGCGGCCTCTGGCGGATAATGTACCCATACCCCATTGGGTATCCGGGAGGTGTCGGTATGAGACAATGTATGGACGCGGACAACCTGCACCGGCGGCTGAAGAAGATCATCGGCCAGGTGCAGGCCATCGACCGCATGGTGGACCAGGACGTGCCCTGCGAGGACATCCTGTCCCAGATCAACGCCGCCAAGTCCGCCCTTCACAGGTGCGGGCAGGTGGTGCTGGAGGGACACATCCAGCACTGTGTCCGGGACGGCATCCAGCACGGCGACGCAGACAAGACCATCGAGAGCTTCACCAAGGCGGTGGAGCGGTTCTCCAACATGGGAT
>CAMMCS010000044.1 GCA_946494635.1 uncultured Oscillibacter sp.
CCTGGTAGGACTGGTACAGCGTCCGGGTGAAATCCTGGATCTCCTGCCGGGTGGCGGGGGCGCCGCCCCGGATTTTTCGGAACAGGGCCGGGTCGGCAATGGCCCCGCGGCCGATCATCACCGCGTCGACGGCGGGAAAGTCCGCCACGAAGGCCGTGCAGTCCTCTACCGTCACCAGATCCCCGTTGTAGCACAGGGGATTCCGGCTGTGTTCCGCCGCCCAGGCAAACCAGTCCCGGTACACCGTACCCCTGTAGAACTGCTTCTGGATGCGGGGATGGATGGTGAGGCAGGTGATGGGATAGCGGTTGTAAATGTCCAGCAGCCGCTCAAATTCCTCCGGCTCCCTCACCCCCAGCCGGGTCTTGACGGACACCGGCAGCTTCACGGAGGCGAACACCTCGTCGAAAAACCGCTCCAGCTCCTCGGGCCTTGCCAGGAAGCCGGAGCCCTTGCCCTTGGCGGTGACGGTGCCGGAGGGGCAGCCCAGGTTCAGGTTCACCTCGGTGCAGCCCATGTCCGCCACCACCTCCGCCGCCCAGAGGAAGTCCGGCGCCCGGCGGGTCATCACCTGGGGCACCACGGGAAGCCCTGCGTTGGCGGCCGGGTCCAGCTCCCGCTGGTCCCGCTTGGTGAGGATGTGCTGGTCCGTGGGGGAGAAAAAGGGGATGAAATACCGGTCCGCGCCGCCGAACAGCCGGTGGTACACCTGCCGGAACACCACCTTGGTGATGCCGTCCAGGGGAGCAAAGTCGTACCGCTGGATCATCCCAGGACCGTCTCCCACTCCGCCGGGCGGAAGCCGGTGAGGACGAAGTCCTCCCCCACCAGGATGGGGCGCTTCACCAGCATCCCATCAGCGGCCAGCAGGGCCAGCTGCTCCTCCTTGCTCATCTCCGGCAGCTTGTCCTTCAGGCCCAGGGCCTTATACTGGAGGCCGCTGGTATTGAAGAACTTCTTCAGGGGCAGGCCGCTCTTCTGCCACCAGATCCACAGCTCCTCGGCCGTGGGGTTTTCCAGCTTGATGTCCCGGGCCTCATAAGAGACGCCCCGCCCATCCAGGAAGGCCTTGGCCTTCTGGCAGGTGGTGCACTTGGGGTACCACAGAAACAACATGATGTTCTCTCCTTCTTTTTGTATCTCCGCTCAGTAGCTGCTGATCTCCAAACTCTCGTCGTCCCGGCCCTTTTCAATGGTCCGGATCTCCACAAAGTATTTCAGCTCCGGACTCACCTCCACCTGCACCCGGTCCCCCACCTGATGGCCCAGCAGCGCGCGGCCCACCGGGGACTCCTTGCTGATGAGGCCCTTCAGGGCATCCTGCCGCAGGGTGGTGACGATCTGGAGGGTCATCTCCTGCTTGGCCAGTTCGTTGTAGATGGTGACCTTGTCGAACAGGCCCGCCCGGTCCCCCTGGTCCTTCACCTCGATGACCTTGGCGGTGCGGATCATCCGCTCCAGGTACCGGATCCGGCTGTCGTTGCGGTTCTTGGCCTGCTTGGCGCACTTGTACTCATAGTTCTCGCTGAGGTCGCCGAAGGCCCTGGCCGTCTGCACCTCCTCGATCAGCTGGGGACGCAGGACCCGGATCCGGTAGTCGATCTCCTCCCGCATCTTCTTGATGTCCACTTCCGTCAGTTCGTCGTACATGAAAGGCTCCTTTCCGCGCGGGCCGGAAGGCCCGAATGAGCGTCGGCGCCGGCCGCCCGAAAGCCGGCCGGCCCTCACACGGCGCAGCCGCCTGCTCCATGTGACAGGCCCGGGCGGGCAATCTGCCGCGCGGAGGCGCTGTCCCAGCCACATTGTATCATCTTCCCGCGGGAAGCACAAGTACCGGCACACCCGGGCAGACCTGATGCATAGACTGGAACACCACACAAACAAATGGAGGCTTTCAAAATGGAAACGAGTCCTTCTTCCGTCACCATGTGTGCGGTTGTCCTGCAGGTCTGCCCCTGCCATCTGTGCGTCTGTGACTGTGAAACCCATCAGTCCGTCCTGGTTCATACAGACAGCGCACGCTGCTTCCGGATCGGGCAAACCGTGTGCATCACATACAGCGGTGCCATGACCCGGAGCGATCCGCCCCAGATCACCGCTGACTGCATCCGGCCGGGGAACTGCTGCTGTTGACTGGATAAAAGGGCCGTCTGGGGCTGATCCCCAGACGGCTCTTTGCCTATGGCTATGGCTTGCACTGGCCGCAGGGCGCATACCCCTGGGCAATCAGATCCTCCCGGCTGCCGGTGTAGGTCTCCTTGTTTGCGTCGCTCATGGTGGCCACGCCGGGGCAGTCCGGGTAGTGGAATTTATGGGAACTGGTATTGAGGATGTAGGTACTGCCGGTGTCCTGGTCTGAAGCCGCGGAGTCCGCCTCCGGCAGCTCTCCCTCCCGCCAGCTCTCGCCGGTGGCGTAGTCGATGGTGATGCCGAGCTGGACATTGTACACATACACATTGAAGCACACGCCGTCCCCTTCGTCCTCCACGGACCAGGCCTCCATCTGGACGCCGCTGGCCACCAGGTTCCGATCCTCAAACACCGGCGTCACCCGGTAGAGAACATGGTTGTCCGTCTCCGTCACATAGTCTGCCACCAGGTTCTCAAAGGGCAGCATCCCATCCACATTCATGGAGCGGGTGCCGGTGATGAGATTCTCCTCGTTGGCATTCTCCCCGGTCAGCTGGAAGCCGATCAGGTGGCAGCGGTTGTACAGGTACTCGCCGTCGTACTCACGGTTCACCCAGCCGGTGGGGGTGACGGAGCTGATGCTCTCCCGCTCCTCGGTCGGCATCAGGTCGCGGCCGATGTTGGCATAGGCCACGCCGCAGCGGCCCAGGGCATCCAGGGGGCTGTAGGTCTCAAAGGATTCGGTGGTCATGTCAGAGGACGGGAAATCCGGCTGGTTGTCATTGATGACCACATAGGGCTCTCCCGCATAGGCGGGAATGTCCTCCATGGAAAAGGAGACAGCTGTGCCGCCAGGCTCCATTCCGCAGCCGCCCAGAAGCAGACACAGGGACAGCAGCGCAGCCGTCAGGGAAATTCGCAGCTTATTCATGGGACATAGACTTCCTTTGTAATGATTTTGTGGGAATAGCCTGGAAACTCCTCCCTCCGCTCCAGGGTCCAGCCATCCAGGGGCAGGTCCCAGTAGAGATCCGCCGGATAGGCCCGGTTCCAGCGGTACAGGATGACCTGCTCAATCCTAGTTTCATAGGGTTTTACAGACCGGTCCTCCACAAAGCAGAACTCCCCGGAACCCGCCCGGTCCAGAAAAGCCTCGTCAATCCGCAGGCGGCTCTGCTGCCCGTCCGTAAACTGTCGGGCTGTAACGGCGTTCACCCACAGCGGTGCGCGCCCTGCCTCCTTCAGAATATCCCACCGTGCCAGCCGGTCCTGACTTTGACGGCGGTTGTGAAAGGCCATGCCGTTCCGGCCGTCTACACAGGCAATCACGATCACTCCTCATCCCCCTTTTTCGCGTTTTTTCTACCATACCCAATTTACGGCGAAAACGCAAGTGCTTTTCGGGATTTTCCCCTCCGCCGTCCGCTTGCTTTTTGCTGTGCCGGTGCCGTATAATAAAGATGCAAGTTCTCCGCGTCTCGCGCGGGAAAGGTGGGAAAACGCCATGGAACCAGCGGATCTCATCAACGGCGGAACCGTTGCAGGTGCCCTGGATCTGATCCAATCCGGCGATGTAATCAGCACCACGATCTACGGCTGCGAGCCCACGCTGTTCCTCTCCAGGCTGCACACGGTTGCCTCCCGGGTGGAACGTGTCCGACTCTGGTCCCTGAACATCATGGGGCCCTACCCCGTGATGACGGACAACTCCCTGAAGGGGCGGATCGACGTCTGCTCTATTTTTTACAACGCCTCCTGCCGCGCCGGGAATCCCAGCGGCCGGTACAGCCTGCTGCCCCTGGATCTGCACCGGGTGGGGGCCGGAATCGTGGAAGCCCTGCCTCCCACAGTGTTCGTGGCCGCTGTGGCACCGCCGGATGCGGACGGGAACGTCTATCTCTCCCTGGATCTGGAGGCAGGCTGGGAGTTCATGGAGGCTGCGGACCGGATCATTTTTGAAATCAACCCCAACATTCCCCGGGTCTGCGGTGAGACAAAGGTGCCCCTCTCCAGAGCCTCGTACTGGTATCCCTCCAATACGCCCCTGCCCAATCCGCCGCCCGCCCCCGCCGGGGAGACGGAGCGGACCATTGCAGGCTTTGTATCCTCTCTGATCCGGGATGGGGACTGCATCCAGCTGGGCATCGGCGCCATGCCCAATGCTGTGGGCGACGCCCTGATGGACAAACGGGATCTGGGTGTCCACACGGAGATGCTCACCTCCTCCATGGGACGGCTGATCCGCTGCGGCGCTGTCACCAACGCGCGGAAAAATATCAATCCCGGGAAGGCCGTGGCCGCCTTTGCCTGGGGAGACCAGGCGCTCTATGATCTGATGCGGGACAATCCCGCCTTCTGCATGCGGCGGGCAGCCTATGTGAACAATCCCTTTCAGATTGCCCAGAATGACAATATGGTCTCTGTCAACGCCGCTCTTCAGATCGACCTGACGGGGCAGATATGCTCTGAGAGTATTGGGAGCCGGCAGTTCTCCGGCACCGGCGGCGCGGCGGACTTCGCCTATGGCGCCTTCCACTCCAGGGGCGGCCGCGGCATCATCGCCGTGACCTCCACCGCCAGAGGCGGCACGGTCTCCAGGATCCAGCCCCAGCTGTCGCCGGGATCGGTGGTGTCCATCTCCCGGAATATTGTGGACCATGTGGTGACAGAATACGGCATCGCCCGGCTCCGCGGCCGGACAGTCCGGCAGCGGATGGAGAACCTGATCGCCGTGGCCCACCCGGATTTTCGCGGGGAGCTGCGCCGCCAGGCGGAAAAGCTGCTGCTGTTGTAATGCCGCGCGCTCCTTCCTTCCGAAAAGAAAGCGGACCTCTTCCAAGAGGAAGAGGTCCGCTTTGCTTTGCAGTCCGGCCGTTTTCTCATCAGGCCGATCCGGGTCAGGACTTTCCTGCCGGCTTATAGGACACATGAAGCAGCTCATGGGTACGGCCCTTGATCTGGTGAGACAGCAGCTCCACCGCAATGGGGTTGCGCTCGGACCGCTTGATGAGGGCCGTGCGGTCAGTCTCATATAGGCCCTCCGCCCGCTGCCGCTTGATGGGGTTCAGCCCATAGGGCTGGCCCGCGCCGCCCACGCAGCCGGTCTTGCAGGTCATGACCTCCACCAGGTCAAAATACTCCCGGCCCGCCTCAATGTCATCCAGCAGCTTCTGCGCGTTCACCAGCCCGTGAACCACTGCGATCCGCAGGGCCCGGTCTCCCACCGGCAGCGTCACCGCACGGATGGTATCGCTCCCCCGGATGCCGGAGAACTGGATCGCCTGCAGGGTATTCCGGGATTTGTCCTCCACCACGCGGCGGGCCACAGCCTCCGCCACGCCGCCCGTGGTGCCGAAGATCACCGCCGCGCCGGTACCCATGCCGAAGGGCATCTCCGGGGACTCGCCCTCCAGCTCCGCGAAGCGGATGCCGGACTCCTTGATCATCGTGATGATCTCCTGGGTGGTCAGCACCAGGTCCACATCCGGCTTCCCGTCATGCTGGAATTCCGGCCGCTTGGCCTCCATCTTCTTCGCCGTGCAGGGCATGATGGCGATGTGATACGTCTCCCGGCCGTCCTCCTCATCCTTGGCCTTATACTGGTCTTTCAGCACCGCCGCGAACATCTCCATGGGGGACTTGCAGGTGGAGATATTCTTCAGGAAATGGGGCCGTTCCTCCTCCACATACTTCACCCACGCCGGGCAGCAGCTGGTGAACATGGGGAAGGGCCCGCCCTTCTTCAGCCGCTCCAGGAACTCGTCCGCCTCTTCCATGACGGTCAGATCCGCGCCGAAGGTGGTGTCGTACACCTCGTCAGCGCCCATCATCTTCAGGGCGGACACCAGCTTATCCAGGGCGTTGGTGCCGGGCTCCAGGCCGAAGGCCTCTCCCACCGCCACACGGACCGCCGGCGCGATCTGGAACACGACCCGCTTCTTGGGGTCGTACAGCTCCCGCCAGGCCTTGCCGATCTCATCCCGGATGGTGATGGCCCCGGTGGGGCACGCCGCCGCGCACTGCCCGCAGCTGATGCAGTGGGTCTCGCTGAGCTTCCGGTCAAAGGCCGGGCACACCACCAGGTCGCTGCCCCGGTGGGCGAAGTTCAGGATGCTCATGCCCTGCATCTCCTCGCACACCCGCACGCAGTCGCCGCAGAGGATGCACTTGTTGGGATCCCGCACGATGGCCGGCGAGGAGTGGTCCTTCTCATAGACCGGCCGGGTGTCCTGAAAGCGCACGTGCCGCACGCCGAACCGCAGCGCCAGGTCCTGGAGCCGGCAGTTGCCGCTCTTCTCGCAGGTGGTGCAGTCCCGGCAGTGGGAGGACAGCATCAGCTCCAGGATCATCCGCCGGTGCTTCAGCAGCCGGGCGGTATTGGTGCGGATCACCATGCCGTCCCGGGGCTCCATGGAGCAGGAGGCGTCGATCTTGCCCCGCTCGTCCTCCACCACGCACATCCGGCAGGCGCCGTAAACAGTCAGTTCCGAATAGTAGCAGAAGGTGGGCATGTCGATGCCGGCCTTCCGGATCACAGCCAGGACGTTCTTCTCCCCGTCGAAGGGCACCCGCTGGCCGTCGATGTACATGATTCCCTTTGCCATGGTCTTTCCCTCCTCACTTGCTGGCCGCGATGGCGCCGAACGGGCAGTTGCTCACGCAGGCGCCGCAGTTGATGCACTTCTCCGGATCGATGACGTGGACCTGCTTGGCCGCGCCGGTGATGGCCTCCATGGGACAGTTCTTCCGGCACTTGCCGCAGCCCTTGCACTTCTCCGGGTCGATGGTGGGGTGGGGTTTTTCCTTGTTGCAGATGGGACAGTGGTGGTCCACCACGTGAGCCAGATATTCGTCCCGGAAATACTTCAGCGTGCTCTGGACCGGCTTGCAGGCGCTCTGCCCCAGGCCGCACAGGGCCGTCTTGCTGATGGTGTCCGCCAGCTCCTCCAGAAGGTCCAGGTCCTCCAGCGTGCCCTGGTTGGCGATGATCCGGTCCAGGATCTCCAGCATCCGCTTGGTCCCCTCCCGGCAGGGCACGCACTTGCCGCAGGACTCCTTCTGGGTGAACTCCATGAAAAACCGGGCTGTCTCCACCATGCAGGTATCCTCGTCCATGACCACCAGGCCGCCGGACCCGATCATGGCCCCGATGCTCTTCAGGCTGTCAAAGTCCAGGGGCAGGTCCAGATGCTCCGCACTGGCGGTGGTGGCGCCGCCGGAGGGCCCGCCGATCTGCACCGCCTTGAACTTCTTCCCGTTCCGGATGCCGCCGCCGATGTCGAACACCACCTCCCGGATGGTGGTGCCCATGGGCACCTCGATGAGGCCCGTGTTCACCACGTTGCCCGTCAGGGCGAAGGCCTTGGTGCCGGGGCTGGTCTTGGTGCCGATGCTCCGGTACCAGTCCACGCCCTTGCGGATAATCAGCGGCACATTGGCAAAGGTCTCCACATTGTTCAGCACCGTGGGCTCCGCCCACAGTCCGTGTTCGATGGTCCGGGGAGGCTTGACCCGGGGCATGCCACGGTTGCCCTCGATGGATGCCGTCAGGGCGCTGCCCTCGCCGCAGACGAAGGCGCCGGCGCCCATGTTCACATGGATGCGGAAGGAGAATTTGCTGCCCATGATATGGTCGCCCAGCAGTCCATACTCCTCCGCCTTGGCAATGGCGGCCCGCAGCCGTCTCACCGCCAGGGGATATTCGGCCCGGACATAGATGTAGCCCTCGTCGCTCCCGACGGCCAGGCCCGCGATCATCATACCCTCCAGGATGCTGTGAGGGTTGCCCTCCATAATGGACCGGTCCATAAACGCGCCGGGGTCTCCCTCGTCGCCGTTGCAGACGATGTACTTCTTCTCCGACTTCTGCTTCCGGGCGCCGTCCCATTTCCGGCCCGCGGGGAATCCGCCGCCGCCGCGGCCGCGGAGCCCGGAGTCGATGATGTCCTTGCAGATCTCCTCGCCGGTCATCTCGAACAGCGCCTTCTCAAAGCCGGCGTAGCCGCCCTTGGCGATATACTCCTCAATGTCCTCGGCGTCGCTGCTGCCGCAGTTCTCCAGCACCACCCGGTGCTGCTTCTTATAGAAGGGGATGTCCGCCTGCCGGGGATAGGCCACCCCGTCCAGATGGTACACCAGCCGGTCGATGATCTCGCCGCCCAGCACGGTCTTTTCCAGAATCTCGTGGCAGTCCTCCGGCTTCACATGGATGTACATGACCCCCAGAGGCTCGATGTGGACCAGGGGGCCCATCTCGCAGAAGCCGTGGCAGCCGCTCATCTTTATATGAAGGCTCTTCTCCTCGTCCGTGTCATGCTTCAGGCCCACATATACCTTCAGGCCCCGCTGCTCACATTCGCTCTTCAGGTTGTCATAGATCTTCAGGGCACCGCCGGCAATGCAGCCGGTGCCGGCGCAGATCAGCACGGAGGGCACCTGCGTGCTCTGCTTCAGCGCGTTCTGGGCATTGGCCTGGAACACATGGAAGCTCTCTCTCGTCAGCTTTGCCTGTCTCATTTCCCGGCAGCCTCCTTCCCGCGGATCTCCTCCACCAGGGCCAGGGCGGCCTCCGGCGTCATCTTGGAGTGAACCTCTCCGTCAATGGTCATCACCGGTGCCAGGCCGCAGGCGCCCAGGCACGCCACCGTCTCCAATGTGAACAGTCCATCCGCCGAGGTCCTGCGCTTTCCGGTCAGCCCCAGGGCATCCCGCAGGGCGTCATAGATGGGCCCGGATTTGCGCACATGGCAGGCCGTGCCCGTGCAGACCTTGATGATGTGGCGGCCCTTGGCCTCCAGAGAGAAGTTCTCATAGAAGGTCGCCACACTGTACACTTTCGCCGTGCTGATCTTCAGCTTCTCGGCAATGAGCGTCAGCGCCGCTTCGCTTAAGTACTTGTACTCCCCCTGGATCTCCTGCATAATGGCGATCAGGTTGGACTGCTCACAGCCATAGGAATCGATAATCTCCTCCGCTCTGTCCAGATTCTGCTCCATAAAGTCTCCCCTCATCTGTATTTTGATCATAGCAAATAGACAGGGGCCGCACATGCCACGGTGCCTGTCCATGGGTGTCCACTCGATTTCCGCGGAGTGTTCGCGTGCCGCCTCTCCGGGCGGCCACATTCTGCCCGACTTTTCAAATTTGTCATGATTATAACAAAACCCTCTGCTTTTGGGAAGCCCCTTTTGTAAAAAACTCCCCAGTCAATAATAAACGATTCGTTAATTTTCCGGTTTTCAGGCTGTGCCGTCCTCGCAGGTAATGCATTTTGCCGGTTTTCCAAGAGGAGCTCCCTCGCTTTTTCGTACACATCTCTAAAATCCAGACAACGCATGAAATTTTCTGTTGCATCTGAGCCGGGATGCCGCTATAATGACCCTAACAAGTTTCATCTGACAACCGCCCGCAGGCCACCGCGGCTGGCGGGCTCCCAGTGGAGGATTCTGCTTCTGATGATGTTCGTTCTGATTAACCTGCACATGATTCTGGCCATTATTCTGGTTCTGGTACTGGTAGCCGTACAGAATGAGAATAGTGTGTTTGGTCATGCGCAGGGACAGAACTTCACCTCCGCTCTCCAGGTAAGAGCGGCATAAGACGAAGAATTTGTTTCCAAAACGCCTGTGGCCCAGCACAAGGGCCCCAGGCGTTTTCTTTATACGCAAAATGCCGCAGAATCGGCAAAATCATTACGGGAGGACGGGTTCAATGAATATGACAGGCGCTCAGATCATCGTGAAAAGTCTCCTGCTGGAAGGGGTCGAACGGATCTTCGGCTATGCCGGGGCCACCATCTGCCCCCTGGCGGACGCGCTGCGCGCCGCGCCGCAGCTGGGATATACCCTGGTCCGCAATGAGCAGAATGCCGGCCACATGGCCTCCGGCTATGCCCGGGTCAGCGGGAAGACCGGCGTATGCATCGTCACCTCCGGCCCCGGCGCCACCAACCTTCTCACCGGGATTGCCACCGCCTATATGGACTCCATTCCCATGGTGGCGATCACCGGGCAGGTACCCTCCCACCTGCTGGGGCGTGATATCTTTCAGGAAGTAGACATCACCGGCGCCGCCACTCCCTTTACCAAGCACACCTACCTGGTGAAGGACGCAGCCCAGCTGCCGCGGGTTCTGAAGGAGGCCTTTTACATCGCCTCCAGCGGGCGGCCCGGCCCAGTCCTCATCGACGTGCCCATTGACGTTCAGGAACACATGGTGCCCGACCCGGTGTTTCCGGACGCGGCCCAGATCCGGGGCTATAACCCCAGCGTCAAGGGCAACGACAAGCAGATATCCCATGTGGCGGAGGCCATCCGCAGGGCGGAGCGGCCTGTGATCTGCGCCGGCGGCGGCGTCTTCCTTGCCCACGCGGAGCTGGACTTTGAGACCTTTGCCGCCAGGGCCCGGGCGCCGGTGGTCACCACCATGATGGGCCTCTCCCTGCTGCCGACAGACCACCCGCTGAACATGGGCATGATCGGCGCCCACGGCAATGTCTGCGCCAACAAGGCCTTGGCCAAGTCGGATCTGCTGATCATGATTGGTACCCGGGCGGCAGACCGGGCCATCCTCTCCCCCGGTGAGATCCAGCGGCGGATGCCCTCCATCCACATTGACGTGGACCCGGCAGAAATCGGAAAGAACATCCAGACGGAGATCCCCCTGGTGGGGGATGTGGGCGCCATTCTCACGCAGCTGCTGCGGCAGGATCTGGCCACCAACTGCGGCCCGTGGCTGACGGCTCTCCAGGAGCGGCGGCGCCAGGAGCTGGACAGGGCCTATCCGGTCCGCGCCGGCAGCGTCTCCCCCGGGCGGCTGATGCGGCTGCTGGGCCAGCGCCTGTCGGACAAGGCCGCCGTGTGCGTAGATGTGGGCCAAAACCAGATCTGGGCCTGTAAGCACCTGTGGCTGAGGGGCGGCCGCCTCCTCACCAGCGGCGGGCTGGGCACCATGGGATACGCCCTGCCGGCTGCGGTAGGCGTCAAGACAGCCCAGCCGGACCGGCAGACGGTTGTCATCTGCGGGGACGGCTCCTTCCAGATGTCCATGAATGAGCTGGCGGCTGTGCGGGCAGCGGGGATGGATCTGAAAATCGTCCTGATCCAGAACGGCGTCCTGGGCCTGGTGCGTCAGATCCAGGACACGCCCCCCTATCACGGCCCCTTCGGCGTCGCCCTGGACGGGAGCCCGGACTTCAGCGTGATCGCCCAGGCCTATGGGATCCCCAGCATCGTTGTCTCGGAGGAGGATCAGATGGAGCCCGCGCTGGACCGTTTTCTGGGGAAAAAAGGCAGCTGCCTTTTGATCGCCCGGGTGGATCCGGCGGCCACAACCAATGACTGAGGGGAGGAACTGCCATGAAACAGATCATTTCCGTGCTGGTGGAAAACCAGGCCGGCGTCCTGGGCCGGATCACCAGCCTCTTTTCCCGGCGGGCATTCAACATTGACTCCCTGGCTGTGGGCGTGACGGACGATCCCTCCATCTCCCGCATCACCATCATCGTGGACAGCGGAAACAGCGTGGTGGAGCAGGTGGAGAAGCAGCTCAACAAGCTGGTGGACGTGATCAAGGTCCGCACCCTGGAGGAGAACAACCTCATCGGCCGGGAGCTGATGATTTTAAAGGTAAACGCCAACAACAAGACCCGCCAGGACATTATGACCATCTGTGAGATCATGGGGGCCAAGGTGGACGACATCTCCCCCAGCTCCATGACCATGGAGCTCTCCGACACCCCGGAGCGGCTGGACACCTTCCAGTCCATGATGCGCCCCTTCTCCATCCTGGAGGTGGCCCGCACCGGCGTCATCGCCGT
>CAMMCS010000045.1 GCA_946494635.1 uncultured Oscillibacter sp.
CCTCCAACCTGGCCAAGGGCTTTGACCTGGACACGTCGGTGGAGCGGGCCAAGGCTTACATCTCCGGCGCCCTGGGGGCCATGCTGGACCTGGGCAGCGGCTCCGGCCCCATGGACCACATGTTTGACCTCAAGAGCGTCTATTGCGTGGGCGCGGACTGACCGCCCCGGAATTCCCGGCACAGACGGCCCCCCGGCGGACAGCCGGGAGGCCGCGCCTTTTTGCCTCAGCTGGGCGGGGGCTCCGCCCCGCCTTGCCGAAAAATGGGAAATGATGGGGGTATGTGCGCTTTTCCGCAATTTTTGTCTTTCCCTTTTCCAGGGAATACGCTATAATAGGCAGCGGAGCGGCGGATTCCGCTCTTTTTGGCCGTTGCGTTCCGGCCCTCACCGAGGGGGCCGCAGATAGAGAGCAGCCGGCGCCCCGGCGGTCTGTCCGCCCGGAGGGCCGCTGCCGCGGGGAGAGGAGGAAATCCATGGTCTCACTGTTTCTTGTGGAGGACGAGCGAATTGCCCGGGAGAGCATCCGCAAAAATGTCCCCTGGCAGGAGCATGATATCCAGTTTCTGGGTGACGCGCCGGACGGGGAGATGGCCCTGCCGCAGATCCTGGAAAAGCGGCCGGACATCCTGCTGACAGACATCAAGATGCCCTTTATGGACGGGCTGGAGCTGTCGCGGATCGTGCGCAGGGAGCTGCCGGATACCAGCATCATCATCCTCAGCGGCTACAACGACTTTGAATACGCCCGGAAGGCCATCACCCTGGGGGTGAACGACTATCTGCTCAAACCCGTGTCCAGCCAGGATATCCTCAAGGCGGTGGACCGGGCCCGGACCCAGATCCTGGAGCGGCGGAGCCGGCAGATGGAGCGCCACAGCTATGACATCGCCCAGCGGGAGCTTCTGTTCAGCAACCTGTACAGCGGGATTCCCGCCGGAACGGCCCAGATCCTCCGGCGGGGCAGCCAGCTGGGCTTTTCCCTGACCGCCGGCGCCTATCAGCTTGTGCTGGCGGAGCTGTCCGGCGAGGTGTCTGACCGCGCTGGCCTGCGGGAGAAGCTGTATGCCGCGCCCATGGCCTATGGCTCCGGCTTTGATGGTGAGCGGGTCACCTTTCTGCTCCTGGCGGAGAACAGTGCCGGCCTTCAGGAGAAATATCAGGGGCTTTCCGCCTGGCTGACGGAGCTTGCGAAGAAGGAGCGGGTGACCTTCCAGCTGCTGCCGGGCAAGCCGGTGCTCCGGCTCAGCGAGCTGCCAAAGGCGTATCATTTGGCCACGCTTCAGCAAAAACAGCAGGGGCGGCAGGAGGGAGAGGGCCTGCCCCGCTCGTCCTCCTTCCAGCGGGAGGATCTGCTGGAGTTTCTGCGGACCGGGAGGCTTTCTGCGCGGCAGGCCTTCTGGGAGCATTACAGGACCTCCATCGCCTCCGGCTATTCCTCCTTTGTGTACCGCTGCTATCTGTACACGGAACTGTTTTTTGCCGTCAACCAGTTCTGCCAGGAGAGCGGGATCCCGCTGCCGAAGATTTTGGAACAGGGAGACCTGCTGGAAAAGCAGATCCTCATTACCAGCTCTGAGGACGATTTTCTGGCCCTGGCCTGCCAGCTCTGCGGAGAGGTGATGGAGGCCCGTCCTGACGCGGGCCGCCACACGCCGTCGGCGGAGCAGGCCCGGGCGTATATCGACCGGCACTATATGGACCCGGAGCTGTCCCTCTCCTCCGTGGCGGACGCGGTGGCCCTGAGCCCCAACCACCTGAGCACCCTGTTCAAGTCCAAAATCGGCGTGGGCTTCAGCGAATATTTGACAGAGGTCCGCCTCCGCCAGGCCAAGCGGCTGCTGATCACCACCGACCTGCTGGTCAGCGAGGTGGGTGAACGGGTAGGCTATCAGAATATGGAGTATTTCAGCATGCTGTTTAAGAAGAACACCGGCCAGACGCCCAGTCAGTACCGCCGGTCCCACACCCTATGAAGGCCCTTGCGCGGGGGGCCGCCGCCCTGCGGTCCGCCCTGGGACGGCCCGGCAGCATCCGGAGCAAAATCCTGACGGGCTTTGCCCTGATCCTGGCGGGGATGCTGAGCATCAACCTGTGCGTCATCGCCCTGTCCCATCATCTGCTGGGGGAGTACCACGTTCTCACGGAGCGGGTCATCTCCGCCAACCGGCTGATTCCCATTGCGCGGGACGACGTGGGCCAGGACGCCTACTATCTGGTGGCCGGCCGCCGCACGCTGGAGACCACCCAGCTGTTCAACCATATGTCAGACATCCAGCAGGGGCTGGAGTCCCTGATGATGGAGGACAACTCCGAGGACGGACGGGAGCAGCTGAAGATCGCCCTGCGCACCTTCGGCACGCTGCAGCGATATTGCGACCAGCTGGAGCAGGAGATCATATGGGGGCTGTCCGTGGCCTCCCGGAATGAGACGCTGGAGGAGATCCGGGACGTCTCCTCCCTGGTGTACAGCCAGCTGGAGGAGTACATTTACCAGGAGCTGCTGCGGGGAGAATCCATCGACCAGACGCTCCAGCGCGGATTCCAGCTGCTTTTGCTGGGAGACCTGGCGGCGGTGCTGCTGATGGCGGCGGCGCTGGGCATCCTGCTGATTCGGATTGACAGAACCATCAACGACCCGATCCAGGCGCTGGTGGAAAACACCCGCCGCCTGTCAGAGGGCGATTTTGACGCCCTGGTGGAGGATGCGGGCGAAAGCGAGATCACCGTCCTCAACAAGAGCTTCAACCGCATGGTGGCAAAGCTCCAGCGGCTGATGGAGAAGATCGAGGAGGATACCCGCACCCGGGAGCAGCTGGAGCTGCGGCTGCTGCAGGAGCAGATCAATCCCCACTTCCTCTATAATACCCTGGAGATCATTGTCTGGCTGGCGGAGTCCGGGGACAAGGAGCAGGTGATCCAGGTGGTCCAGTCCCTCTCCCGGTTTTTCCGGGTGGTACTCAGCAAGGGCCGGGCCGTGGTGTCCCTGCGGGAGGAGCTCTCCTGCATTGAGAGCTATCTGTATATTCAAAAGGTCCGTTACGCCGACATTTTGAACTATGAGATTGAGGCGGAGCCGGAGGCCCTGGGCTGTCGGATCCAGAAGCTGAGTCTCCAGCCAATTGTGGAAAACGCCCTCTACCACGGGCTGGAGAAGAAACGGGGCGGCGGCACCATCCGCGTCCGGGCCTGGGTGGAGGAGGGCGATCTGGTGGTCCGGGTATCCGACGATGGGAGCGGCATGACCGCGGAGCAGGCGGATGCGCTGCGGCGGGAGCTGCGGGGCGGCCTGCACCAGGTGTCGGAGGGGGGCTTCGGCCTGCCCAATATCCAGAAGCGGATCCAGCTGGCCTACGGGCCGGAGTACGGAATCGAGCTGTGGTCTGAGCCCGGCTGCGGGACGCAGGTGACGCTGCGTATCCCGGCGGGGCCGGAAAAAAGCTGAGGTCTGCCAGAAAAAAACAAAAGTCCGGCTGAACGGCCGGACTTTTTCATGTAAAATTCAAATAAAAATCAAACAAAGCTCTCTTCTCAAGGGCGGAGCAGATTTTGTATATTATTTAACAGAGGGGCGGATGTCTTGCCGCCCACAGGAAAGTGAAATTTGGAAAGGATTGAGATGCAATGAAACTGAAGAAATTCCTGGCTTCGATTCTGTCTCTGGCCATGGTTCTGTCTCTGGCCGCCTGCGGCGGTGACAGCGGCGAGGATGCCGCCTCCGGCGACGGCGCTGACGGCGGTGAGCAGAGCATCACCCTGGGCTTTGCGCAGGTTGGCTCCGAGAGCGAGTGGCGTACCGCCAACACCGACAACATCAAGGCTTCCGCGGAAGAGGCCGGCATCACCCTCCAGTTCTCCGACGCCCAGCAGAAGCAGGAGAACCAGATCAAGGCCATCCGTTCCTTCATCGCCTCCGATGTGGACGTGATCTCCTTCTGCCCCATCGTTGAGACCGGCTGGGACACCGTGCTGCAGGAGGCCAAGGACGCCGGCATCCCCGTGGTCCTGGTGGACCGTGGCGTGACCGCCGATCCCTCCCTGTATGTGACCCACATTTTTGCCGACGCCCTGAAGGAGGGTGGAAACGCCTTCAACTGGATCGACGAGTACATGACCTCTGAGGGCAAGACCCCCCGCGCCGGCGGCGATCAGTTCCAGGTCGCCATCCTGGAGGGCACCGTTGGTTCCTCCGTGGCCGCTGACCGTCTGCAGGGCTTCCTGGACGCCATGGACGCCTCCGAGAACAGCGCCAAGTACAACGTCCTCTGCTCCCAGACCGGTGAGTACACCCGTGCCAAGGGCATGGAGGTTATGGAGTCCTTCCTGAAGTCTGACGGCGACAAGATCGACATTCTGTTCTCCTGCAACGGCGACATGGCCCTGGGCGCCATCCAGGCCATCGAGGCCGCCGGCCTGAAGCCCGGTGAGGACATCGTCATCGTTTCCATCGACGCCGCCAAGGGCGAGTTCAACGCCATGATCGAGGGCAAGATGAACTGCGCCGTGGAGCACACCCCCAACTTCGGGCCGACCCTGATGGAGACCGCCAAGAAGATCGTGGCCGGTGAGGAAGTTCCCGCCACCATCGAGCTGGAAGAGGGCATCTATCCCGCCGACATCGCCGAGCAGGAGCTGCCCAACCGCACTTACTAATCCGCAGAGAACCCACGACCCCGCGGGCGGGGGGATGACCTCCCCCGTCCGCGGGTCTTTCCTGCCCCGGCTGATGGGGCGTCGGGCGGCGCAAAGCGCCCGCCAATCTCAAATCAAAGGATGTGATGACCTGTGGCAGGAGAAGTCCTGTTGACCATGCGGGGGATCTGCAAGTACTTCCCCGGCGTCCGCGCCCTGGAGAAGGTGGACTTTACCCTCCGCGCCGGGGAGGTCCACGCGCTGGTGGGCGAAAACGGCGCCGGAAAGTCTACCCTAATCAAGGTTCTCACCGGCGTTTATGGCAAGGATGCCGGCGAGATCACCATGGAGGGAAAGGCCATTTCCCCCTCCAGCCCGCTGGAGGCCATGAAATGCGGCATCTCCACTGTGTATCAGGAGGTAAACCTGTGCCCCAACCTGACGGTGGCAGAGAATATTTTTATCGGCCGGGAGCCGAAAAAGGCCGGCCGGATCGACTGGAAAACCATCAACCGCCGTGCGGCGGAGCTGCTGGCGACCCTGAACCTGAACATTGATGTGACCAAGACTCTGGACAGCTATTCCGTGGCCGTTCAACAGATGATTGCCATTGCCCGGGCAGTGGATGTGGACGCCAAGGTGCTGATCCTGGACGAGCCCACCTCCTCCCTGGATGAAGAAGAGACCCAGCGCCTCTTTGATGTGGTGCGCAAGCTGAAGGCCCAGGGTCTGGGCATTGTCTTCGTCTCTCACTTCCTGGACCAGATCTATGAGCTGTGCGACCAGGTGACGGTGCTGCGCAACGGCGAGCTGATCGGCGAGTATGAGGTTGCTGCCCTGCCCCGGGTGGAGCTGATCTCCAAGATGATCGGCAAGGAGCTGGGCGACATCCAGAGCATGGGCAAAAACGAGAATTTCGGCACGGACGAGATCCTCATTGAGGCCGACGGAATCTCCGCTTTCGGCCGGATTCAGGATTTTGACCTGCAGATCCACAAGGGCGAGGTCGTTGGCTTCGCGGGTCTGCTGGGCTCCGGCCGGACAGAGACGGCGGAGCTGCTCTCCGGCGTGGCGAAGCCTGAGAAGGGCACGCTGCGGATGAGCGGCAAGGATGTCCACTTCGCCTCTCCCCTGGACGCCATGCAGCACAAGATCGGCTTCTGCCCGGAGGACCGGAAGATCCAGGGTATCATCGGGGACCTGACTGTGCGGGAGAACATTATCATCGGCCTGCAGGCCAAGAAGGGCATGTGGAACCACATCTCCATGAAGGAGCAGGAGAAGATCGCGGACCAGTATATCAAGCTGCTGCAGATCAAGGTATCCTCTCCCGAGCAGCTGATCCGCAACCTCTCCGGCGGCAATCAGCAGAAGGCCATCATTGCCCGCTGGCTGGTGACCCAGCCGGATCTGCTGATCCTGGACGAGCCCACCCGCGGCATCGACATCGGCACCAAGACTGAAATCCAGAAAATGGTCATTCAGCTGGCCCGGGAGCAGCACATGTCCATCATCTTCATCTCCAGCGAGATCGACGAGATGACCCGTACCTGCACCCGGCTGGTGGTCCTGCGGGACCGCCGGAAGGTGGCAGAGCTGACCGGCGCGGATATCAACTCCGACAAGGTGATGTCCGCCATTGCAGGAGGTGTCTGAGCTATGGAAAAACTGAAGAAGATCACATCCAACCACCTGTTTTTGCCGCTGTTTGCTCTGTGCCTGCTGCTGGTGTTCAACGCTTTCGCAACACCCGGCTTCTTTACCATCGAGTTTCAGAACGGGCAGCTCTTCGGGCGGATCATTGACATTCTGAACCGCGCCTCCATCCTGGTGATCCTGTCCATGGGCATGACCTTTGTCATCGCCACCGGCGGCATTGACATCTCCCAGGGCTCTGTCATCGCCATTTCCGGCGCTGTGTGCTGCTATCTCATCGGCGGCAACGGTGACGGCACCGCCAACATGCCTCTGCCGGTGGCCTGCCTGGTGGCGGTCCTGGTATGCGCCGTGTGCGGCGTGTGGAACGGCTTCCTGGTGTCGAAGCTGAAGATCCAGCCCATGGTGGCAACCCTGATCCTGATGACTGCCGGCCGCGGCATCGCCATGCTGATCACAGAGGGCCAGAATATCACCGTGTATTACAAGCCCTTTACATACATCGGCGGATCCCTCCCCGGAAGCCCGCTGCCCACCACCATCTATATTGCGGCCATCATGGTGCTGTTCGTGGTGTTCATCCAGAAAAAGACCTCGGTGGGCCTGTTTGTCCAGGCGGTGGGCATCAACTCCAACGCTGCCCGCCGCACAGGCCTGAAGGTCTCCGCCATCATCTTCATGGTGTATGTGTTCTCCGGCGTGTGCGCCGGCATCGCCGGACTGATGGAGTCCTCCATGATCGCGGCGGCAGACCCCAACAACGCCGGACTGAATATGGAGATGGACGCCATCCTCTCCGTGGCGCTGGGCGGAACCCTTCTCAGCGGCGGCAAGTTCTATGTGGGCGGCTCCATTATCGGCGCCATCACCATCCAGACCATGACCACCACGCTGTATGCCCTGGGCGTCTCCTCGGAGCAGCTGCCGGTGTACAAGGCTCTGGTGGTAATCCTGATCTGCCTCCTGCAGTCTGAAAAGTTTAAGAACATTCTGGAGAAGCGCGCAGTGGAAAAGGCGGTGAAGCAGGGATGAAAAACTTGACAGGCATCAAGAACCGGATCGTCGGTTCCCGGTATTTTTCCTTCGGCATTACCCTGACGCTGTTTGTGGTGCTCTATGCCGTCGGTATGATGAACTACCGCGGCTTCCTGAAGCCCCAGGTGTTCTGCAATCTGCTGATTGACAACGCCGCGCTGATCATCGCCACCATCGGCATCACCTTTGTCCTGCTGATCGGCGGCATCGACATTTCCATCGGCTCCGTGGTGGCGCTGACCTGCATGACGTCGGCCAAGCTGCTGGCGGAGACGGGGATGCCCGCGCTGCTGGTGATCCTGCTGGTGCTGGTGATGGGCTGTGTGTTCGGCCTGATCCAGGGCTGGCTGATCACGGAGTTCAACATGCAGCCCTTCATCGTCACCCTGGCGGGACAGTTCTTTGCCCGGGGCATGACGGCCATCATCTCCCGGGATACGATCGTCATTGAGGATCCCCTCTACACCTCCCTGGCCTCTGCCCGGATCTACATTCTGCCCGGCGGCTTCATCTCCGTGGGCGTGATCATCGCCCTGGCGGCGCTGGTCATCGGCACGCTGGTGCTCAAATTCACCCGCTTCGGGCGCAATATCTACGCCCTGGGCGGCAACGAGACCTCCGCCCAGCTGATGGGCCTGCCCACCAAGCGGACGAAGATTTCCGCCTATGTGGTGTGCGGCTTCTGCTCCGCGCTGGCCGGCGTGGTGTACTCCCTGATCATGCTCTCCGGCTATCCCCTCCACGCGGTCAGCATGGAGATGGACGCCATCGCGTCCTCCGTCATCGGCGGCACGCTGATGACCGGCGGCGTGGCCTTCCTGCCGGGCACCCTGCTGGGCGTCATGATCCAGGGCATCATCCAGACCTTCATCACCTTCCAGGGGACGCTGTCCGCCTGGTGGACCCGCATCATCATCGCGCTGCTGCTGTGCCTGTTCATTGTGATCCAGGCGATTGTGAGCCGCAGCCGCCAGCGCCTGAATTCCGAGCACTGAGTCCTTCTGTATTCTTTATCCTTTTCTTCTATTCTTCATTTGGAACAGCCACTGGGATAAACCTGGTGGCTGTGTCCATCTTCAGGAGGTAGCATATGGATGCCTTAGTGACCAAGGCCGGCGGACTGCTTTTGATGGTGGCCCTGGGATATATCCTCAAGCGCAGGGGAATGTTCCGGCAGGAGGACTCCCGCCTGCTGTCCAAAATCATCGTAAATCTGACGCTGCCGGGCGCGCTGATCTCCGGCTTCAGCGACTTTCGGCTGGTGCCCTCCATGCTGGTGGTGCTTGCGGCAGCCGCGGCGGCCAACGCCCTCCTGCTGCTGATCGCGGCCCTGGCCACCCGGGGCCGCCCGGGCCCGGTCCGGGCGCTGTATATGCTCAACGCGCCCAGCTACAACATCGGAACCTTCGTGCTGCCCTTTGTGCAGAGCTTTCTCCCGCCGGACGGGCTGCTGGCGGTCTCCATGTTTGACGCAGGCAACAGCCCCTTCAACTGCGGCGGCGCCTACGCGCTGACCGCCGCCCTCACCGGCGGGGAGCGGCTGACCATCCGCTCCGTGCTGGGGAAGATGATCCGCTCCGTGCCCTTTGACACCTTCCTGGTGATCCTGGGCCTGGGGCTCCTGAACCTGCACCTGCCCCAGCCGGTGTACACGGTGGCGGGCATGTTCGGCCAGGCCAACGCGTTTTTGGCCATGCTGATGATCGGACTGCTGCTGGAGCCCAAAATCCCGACAGAGAGCCGGTCGGATGTGCTGCGGGTGGTGGCCCTGCGGTACGGCTTCGGCCTGGCGGGCGCGGCGGTCTGCTGGCTGCTGCCTCTGCCGGCGGAGGTGCGGCAGGTACTGGTGCTGAGCCTGCTGGCGCCGGTGCCGTCAGTCGCCCTGGCCTACTGCGACCGGGCGGGCTGCGACCCCGGCGCCGTGGGTGCCATCCATTCCCTGTGCATCCCCATCAGCCTGGTTTTCACGCTGCTGGCGCTGTTTCTGCTCTGAGTCAAAGCGGGCGCACGGTTTCACAGGAAACCGGGCGCCCTGTGTCTGCCGCGCCGTCCACGGCAGGTATAAGGGCTGCCAATTCTGTCCATACTTCTCTCAGACCTTAATTTTGAGGGAGGTAGGTTACATGGAACATGGAATAAAGGATCTGCTGAAGGGGCCGGGATTTTATGCCGCGCTGACACTGTGCGTTTTGGCCGCGGGCGTGGGCGGTTATTTTCTGCTGATGCGGGAGCCCGCGGAGGCGCCGCCTGTCCAGCCTGATGTCCAGGAGGCTGCCGCCCCGGCGGAGGAAGAGCCGGAGCACACGCCGGTGGTGGAGACAGTGCCGCTGGAGGAGCCGGAGGAAACGGAACCTGTCGTCATGCCGGAGGCAGTGGTGGATGACACCCCCGTGGTGGCGGAAGAACCCCATGTGGTGGTCTCTCCCCTTCAGGGAGAGGTGGTGGCAGCCTTTTCCGTGGACAAGCTGGTGTACGATGAGACGATGGATGACTGGCGGACCCATGACGGCGTGGACATCGCCGCCGCGGAGGGGGACTCCGTTTTGGCCGCCTGCGCGGGAACGGTGCGCTCCGTCACGGATGATGTGCTGATGGGGACGACCGTGGTTCTCAGCCACAGCGGCGGCTATGAGACCGTCTACGCCAATCTCCAGGCAGACCCGCCGGTGGCGGAGGGCGACAGCGTTTCCGCCGGGCAGATGATCGGTGCCGTGGGTACCACGGCTGCGGCGGAGTCCGCCCAGGGGGCGCATCTCCACTTCGGCGTCACCCGGGATGGAGAGGCGGTGGACCCGGATGTCTTTTTGAATCAGTGAAGCAGGCAATGGAGGAGCCCCGGGGGGGGGGTCCGCGCGGGGGGCCCTTTTTCCCTTGGGGGGGCGGGGGCGGGGGGGGGGGGGCCCGGGTTGTCTTTTAGAACGAGGGAAGCAGCAAGGGGAGGACCCCGGGACAGCTGCGCTGTCCGGGGCTCCTTTTTCCGATTGCGGGCGCGGAGGCAGGGACGGAAGGCTCAGGACTGTTCCGGAGCCCCGGCGGCGGCCATCCGGGCCTTCAGCCTGGCGTCGGCGGATTTCAGGGTTCTGCGGAGGAAGACCGTACTGAGGGTCAGGCTCATCAGCTCCGCAATGGGGAACGCCAGCCACACCAGCTCCAGGCGCCCCGTCTGGGCAAGCAGCCATGCCACCGGCAGCAGGACCACCAGCTGGCGGGCAACTGAGACGATCAGGGAGTAAAAGGGGTTGCCGATGGCCTGGCACACGGAGCCGGCAATGATGCAGAAGCCGGCGAACAGGAAGGAGATGCTGATGATCCGCAGGGCCACGGAGCCGATGGCATTCATTTCGGCAGAGGCGTCGAAGAAGCCCAGCAGGATCTCCGGCGCCAGCTGGAAGATCGCCAGGCCCACCGCCATGATGCCCACCGCGGAGCAGGCGGCCAGCTTTACGGTCTTCTTCAGGCGGTCCATGCGGGCGGCGCCGAAGTTATAGGCCACAATGGGCACCATGCCGTTGTTCAGGCCGAACACCGGCATGAAGATAAAGCTCTGGAGCTTGAAATAGGCGCCGAACACGGCGGTGGCCGTCTTGGTGAAGGAGAACAGGATCTTGTTCATGCCGAACACCATGACGGAGCCGATGGACTGCATGACGATGGAGGGGAAGCCGACCCGGTAGATTTCCCCGGCCACCTGCCGGTTCCAGCGGATCTCCCGCAGGCGGATGTTCACCTCTGGATTGAACTTGAGATTCATGAAGATGGCCATAGCGGCGGCGACGATCTGCCCCAGCACCGTGGCCAGCGCGGCGCCGGCCACCTCCATCCGGGGAAAGCCGAAATATCCGAAAATCAGGATCGGGTCCATGATGATGTTGATGACAGCGCCGGTGAGCTGGGTGATCATGGCCAGGGTGGTGCGCCCGGTGGACTGGAGCAGCCGCTCAAAGCAGAACTGGCTGAAAATGCCGATGGAGAGCCCCAGGCAGATGGAGGCGTAATCCACGCCGTAGTCCACAATGATCTGCTCTCCCCCGGCCTGCAGCTCAAAGAAGGTCCTGGAGAAAAACACGCCGATCAGCGCGAAGATCACAAAATTGCAAAGCGCCAGGAAGATGCCGGTGTTGGCGGCCTTATCCACCATATCCTGGTTCTTCTCCCCCAGAGAGCGGGAGAGCAGGGCGTTGATGCCTACAGCCGTACCGCCGCCAAAGGCGATCATCAGGTTCTGCAGGGGGAATGCCATGCCTACGGCATTCAGGGCATCTTCGTTCAGCTGAGCCACAAATACGCTGTCCACCACGTTGTAGAAGGCCTGTACCAGCATGGAGATCATCATGGGAATAGCCATGCCGGCCAACAGTCTGCCCACGGGCATGACGCCCATTTTGTTTTCCTGGACCGCTTGGCTCTGGGTCTGGGGGTTCGCACGCATGAATTTCCAACATCCTTTCTCGCTTTGCGAGACGTGGCACGGGAGGACCCTCCGCGCCACGTCTCGTATTTGATTTCTCTATTAGGCTGCGGCCCTGGCGGGCCGGGCATCCGGAAGGACGCGTGGACGATTTATTTCT
>CAMMCS010000046.1 GCA_946494635.1 uncultured Oscillibacter sp.
CACAAAACGATTAAAAATTGTGCAAAAAGCCTTTTCTCACTTCTTTGTTTACAGCCCTCCAATTTTTGAGCTTTTGACAGCGGCGAGACCTTAAATTTTTTTGCTTACCGGAAAAGCAGACACGCAGAGGCATAAAGATACTCCCCGTTCCAGCCAGTGAGCCGACAAAGGACAGGGAGCGTTTTTGACCACATTTTCAGCCACAGAGCGGTGCGGAGCACATGGAAACAGCGGCTTTAAAGAGTGACGGAAAGTAAACGAAATGGAGTGGAAACGGCACAAAACAAATAGGAATTATGCAAAAATCTTTTCTCATCTTCTTGTTTTCAGCTCCGCAATTCTTGAGGGGCTTATTCGTGCCTAAACGGCCCAGGAACGCCCCAACAGCTCTTTGCGGCTCTAAGGAGGCAGTCGAATTTGGCAGAGAATAGCGTCAACGCCTCAATTTCACAGGCAGAAGAACGTCCTTTTGAACCCCCGCAACTGCCCGCACATCTCCGGCCTAAGAGCCGCCCGTGCTGCGGGCGGTTGGCCTCCGAAACGCGCCTGCGGGCGCAGTGCGGGCAGTTGTGAGCGAACCGGCGCCACAAAAGCGCCGGTTCTTTCTCCTGCTATACTTTCAACCGATGGGTTCACCCTCGGTTTTTGGGGAGAAAGCGTGTTCTGGCGGCAGTCCCCGCCTTCCGCCACACGGCCTTGATAAGGGCCGTAAGAGGGCTTTTGTGGGCACGGCCGCCCCGCCTCCACTCACCCGACGCAAGGGCTCACAGGGGCAACAAGGGGCGGTTTTCTCTACCCTCCGTGAGACGGCCGTTCTCTTTGTCAACGGCGTCGTAATTCTGCCCTTGGAGGAACGCGCATTTCTTCTCTCTATTTTTCGGCCCTCGGGCCGTCCAAAGTGGGTGCGGGCGCCAGCCCGCAAAAAGCGTTTGGTGGCCAATGGCAAGCCACACGCTCTGCTTGCCCTGCCCTGCCTACTGGGCTGGTTGCTCTGCTTTCGGCAGGAATACCATCAAGGCATTCAGATGGCATTCCACAGCGCGCCAAACAGCAATGGCTTTTTTACTCGGCTTTCATAGCTGCACCTACCGTATTTAGACAGGGTATATCTTTTCGAACTCTTCCGAAAATTTCGAGCATCTATTACATTTTTTTATAACTTGTGATATGATAATTAAAAATATACTATTCAGGCAGCTGCTCCCCGGTTTTATCAGTGCTCAAGAAAGGATATTTCTATGGACATCAAACAACTCACCTATTTTATGGCCGTCGCACAGGAAGGCAGCTACTCCAAGGCAGCGGAAAAGCTTGGTATCTCCCAGCCGACTCTATCGATTGCTGTAAAAAAGCTGGAGGAGGAACTTGGTCTTCCCCTCTTCTATACCTTCAACCGCAGGCAGGTCCTCACGGACGGCGGCCTCCGCTTGATGAGCGGCGGCAAGCAGCTGGTAGACCTCTATCAAAAAACGGTAGAGGATGTCAAGGTCACAGACTCCCATAGCGCGGGGGCCTTTACGCTGGGACTTTCCCCATTGTTCGGAGCCTGCTTTTTTGGCGACCTGATCCCCAATTTTTCAGAAGCCTATCCCAATATCCGCATCACCATGATCGAGGATGGTGCCAACAAAATCAACCAACGGATCGAGGAGGGGACAGTCGATCTGGCTGTGACGCTGAAGACAGACCGCACTTTGACTTATGGCAATTGCCATTTTTCCACCCAACGCAACGTAGCGCTGCTCCACAAGGACCATCCTCTGGCCCAGGAGGAAACACTCACGGTCTCCCAGCTACGGGATGAGCAGTTTGCCATATTCAACCAGGATTTCATTTTGCATCGGCAGATCATGTCTGCTTGTCAGTCGGCTGGTTTTCGTCCCAAAATCGCTCTGCTCAGTTCCCAGTGGGATTTCATGGTAGAGCTGGTAGCCCGGAACCGCGCCGTCTCCATCCTGCCGAAGCCGGTTCTCGAAAAACATCCGGATCCCAATGTCTGCTGTGTTCCGCTGGAGGACGACATGAAATACTGGGACATCCTTCTGGCCTGGAACCAGCAGAAGTATATGCCTCGATCCTGTGCGCTGTTTTTAGACTATGTCCGGCAGCATCTGCCCCCGGATGATCTATGACCCCGCCCCGCCTTCCGGAAAGGCGGGGCAATTTTCTGTCCTTTCCCGAAGCGCGTCTCTTAATTATTGATTTTATTAATATATATTCGATGTTTACATTTATAAAATTATTGCAAATATATAAATTTTGTAAATCTAATTCTACTTTTCACATTATTGATTTCTATTCTTTTTGATCTATAATGATTGTTAAGAAGTGTTAAGGGGAGGGGATCCAACGCGAATCCAGCAGCGTTCAGAAGAGGACAAGGTTCAAACTCCCGCATCGGTGTCAACTTCACAATACAAAGGAGCGAGGAAAATGAAAATCAAGTCGGCAAACCCTGAAACCAATTCTTCCAGCAGACAGCAGAAAGCCCGCTATGGCCTGATTATTGCCCTGGTACTCTGCCTCTTCAGCATGATCTTTCAAAATCTGCTGCAGACAAACTTCGGAGATGTTGAGATCCAGCAGATTACAACTGTGACAGAAAATGGCTATAAGCATACGGCTACCCTGTATGTCCCCTCCAACGCTACGCCGGAAACTCCCGCCCCCGCCGTTTTGATGGCCCATGGCTCCTGGAAGGCCCGAGAGGTTATGAATGGCTACGCCCTGGAGCTGGCCCGGCGGGGATATGTGGTCTACAAATTTTGATCAATACGGCATGGGCGATTCAGAGCCTGTCGATCATCGCAGCGCCGATGCCTACGATGCCCTTCAAATCGTATCAAAGCTGCCGTATGTAGATGTGGAGCAAATCGGGTACACAGGACATTCCTCCGGTGCGCGAGTAGGCGATATGCTGTGCAAACAGCTGGAAGCCGAGGGCAGCGACTTGCAGTTCGCCTCTATTATTCTGGTGGACAACGATCCCTACTACAAAAACGATGATGGCGAATATGTGAACAACTACGGCTCCGTCAACTACGGCGTGGTCGCTTGTCAGTATGACGACTGGTTCTTCAGCATCCAAGACGAGGCCGGGGACTGGATTGTCCGCCCAAGAGACTATATCAGAAATGACAACTGCAAGTCCTTCCTGGCCTTTGGTGAAGATCCCTCCACATTCGAAGGGACCCCGGAGCCCGGCAAATATTACAGCAAAGTCATCGACGGGCAAGAGGCTGTCCGGGTCGTCTACACCCCCACAGAAATCCACTCCTGGGGCTCCCTCTCTCCGGTTTCCACCAAGTATGTCGTGGAGTTCTTCCAGAACACCATGCCTGCGCCCAATCCCATTGCCCCTTCCGGCACCATGGCCTTTTTGAAGGAGTGCATCTCCTTGGTGGGCGTGGTCGGCCTAGTGCTGTTCATGGTATTTTTCACGCTGGTTCTGCTGGATACCCGGTTCTTCGGCGTCCTCCGTGCTGAGACGCTGGTCGCGCCCGCACCGGCTCCGGCCTCTCTGCGAGGAAAGCTCTGGTTCTGGGGCGGCCTGATTGCCGGCGCGGTGTTCTCCTTCTTCGCGTTCCACTGGTTCATGCGCCCGATTTACAACATCCCCAATACGGACTGGCCCGCAATTCTTCCTCAGCAGCAGACCCTGGCGCTGGGCGTTTGGGGCATGGCCAGCGGAATCTTCACCATCGTCCTCCTGTTTATCAATTACCGCACCAACCTGAAACACACAGGTTTTGATCTGGCGGAGCGGGGTGTGATTCTGCCGAAGGGCACTTTGATGAAAACGATCCTCCTGGCAATCACCGCAGCCTGCGCCACATTTGCCATCGTATTTTTCGCAGACTACTTCTTCAACACCAATTTCCAGTTCTGGGCCGTCATGTTCCGGGCATTTGATGCAGACAAGGTTCCCATTATGCTTTGTGCACTGCCCCTGTTCCTGATGTTCTATATTCCAAACTCCATTGCGTGCCATAGCTTCCGATACAATGAAATTGGAAAGGGCGGCTGGGTCAACACCCTGATCATCGCGTTCTTTAACGCCGCCTCTATTATCTATATCGAGCTGGTGCAATACAGTGTATTCTTTGCCACCGGGCAGCCCTACTGGCATGTGGAAAGTTTTGATCGCCAGCTGGGCGGCTGGCTCCTTGGGACTGTGGTTGTAATGTTTGTAACCCCCTAGATCGCCAGAAAAATCTATAAGGAAACCCGCAACCCCTATCTGGGCGGAATCCTGAATGCACTGATTGTTGTTATGATGACGGCATCCTTCACTATCACCTATCTGCCGGTCTCCTGACCGCCCCCCGCTGGGCTGGTTCCCGCAGCAGGCAGCGGCTCCCGCTGCCTGCCCGGGAACTTTGGAGGTCCCCTCCTCCGCCGCTGGCTCAAACAGCCAAATCAAATCAAAGGAAGTCTTATTATGAACCATTCATCCGCATTGATCACCGGCGCGGCTTCCGGTATCGGAAGGGCCTGCGCTGAGCGTATGGCACGGGAGGGCTACGGCGTGGTGATCGCCGACGTGAATCTGCCCGCTGCTCAGGACCTCGCCGACAGCCTTGCTGAAGAAGGCCTGTCCGCCATTGCCATCCACATGGATGTCTCCAGCGAAGAAGCGGTGGAGGCTGGCTTTGACCGGATGATGGAGGCCTACGGCTCCTGCGATCTGGTGATGTCCAACGCCGGGGTCCAAATCGTCCACCCCTTTGAGGACTATCCCTTTGCCGACTGGCGGAAGATGCTGTCCATTCATGCGGACGGTGCCTTCCTGGTTTCCCGGGCGGCCTACCGCCGCATGAAGACCTCTGGCAGAGGCGGAAAGATCGTATTCACCGGCTCTGTCCAGACATTCGTTGGCTCTAAGCTGAAGGCGCCCTACAATTTTGTCAAGCACGGCGTTGCCGGACTTGCCAAGTCCATCGCCCGGGAGGGTGCTGAATACGGTATCCATACCTACGTCATCTGCCCCAGCTTTATCAAGACACCGCTGGTGGAAAAGCAGATCCCGGAGCAAGCGGTCTCCCTGGGCATCACCGAAGAGGAGGTCGTGAAAAATATCATGCTGCGGGACACAGTGGACGGCGTGTTCACCACCGTAGAGGATGTGGCTGATACCCTGGTATTCCTGTCCAAGGACCGGGGAGCCCTGACTGGCCAGTCGATCCGTCTGACCCACGGCTGGGCTATGATGTGAGGTCGCGCATGAGAGAACAGATCGCAGTTTATGGCTCCGGGACCATCGGTTCTTGCGAAGCCACGCTGATCATCGGACACGGAGTCCCCTGTACGGTGATCGGCCACTCGGAGCGTGGGTTGGATCGGTGCCGGAATGCAGTTGCCCAGAACTGGGACGACCTGATCGCCGAAGGCTTGGCTACAGAGGCCAACAAGCAGGCAGCCCTGGCTCTGCTGACCGTCACCAACGATCCTGCCGCGCTGAAAGATCACACCTTTGTCTTTGAGGCCGTTACCGAGGGAGCAGCGGAAAAGCGGAGCGCCTATGCGGCCATCGCTCAGTATGCTGCCCAGGATGCCATCATAGCGTCCTGCTCCTCCTCCATGGATGCGGAGATCCTGGCAGACCTAACGCCCTGCCCTGAGCGCCTGCTGATCGCACACCCCTTCCAGCCGGTCCATATGCTGCCGCTGGTAGAAGTGGTCCGACATCGGCGGACACAGGAGGAAGTCGTCAGCAGGACGCTGGCTTTGCTGGAACAGCTGCACCGACAGGTGGTGGTCCTGAACCGCAGCGTGCCAGGGCTCCTGGTAAATCGCTTCGCGCAGGCCCTGTTTCGGGAGTCCATCTACCTGATCGAGCAAGGGGTCACCACGGCATCGGATATCGACCGGGCAGTGAAATACGCCGTGGGGATGCGCTACGCCTCCATCGGACTATTGGAGTATTTTGACGCAGTGGGCTTCCAGTTGGAGAGCACGATCGCCCAAAATGTCTACCCAGACCTGTGCGGTACCAGGGAGCTGCAAAAGACGGTCTTGGAGGGTCTGGCATCCGGCAAGACCGGCCAGGCGGCGGGGCAGGGGCTCTATGACTGGTCGGAGAAGGACCAGGATGACTTCCGCCGCCGCAAGCAGGGTCCCTACTTCGACGGCGTCCGGGAGTGGACCATGCCGGAGTGAGATCCGAAGCTGATCGCGTGCAAGAGGAGCGGTGGGCATCGCCGTCGCTCCCCTTGGTGTTCAACTGTGCAGTTAGAAGACCGTCCCAAACCCGTGACCCAGACCGGGCTAAATCCCCGTGGAGCGGAGAGGGCCAATCTTCGGGTTTTGGGGAATTTCAGGCCCCAAAAGGCCTGGAAAGCACTGCGGCGCAGCGGATGGAGAGACCTGCCGCAGCTCATAACCCGGTGGTCGTTGGTTCAAGCCCGGCCCCCGCAGCCAGCACCCCCCAGAACCGCAGCGGTTCCGGGGGGTGCTTTTTGCTTACAGCGAGATTGAGCCGCGTTCTTCTAACGCGCTTCTAACACTTGCCTGGATTTTCTGTTGAATCAGGGGCCGGAGGCTGGGAGAGGCCCCATTTTACTTCCAAGGGCCTTGCGGCCATCTGCCCATCCCCTCCGCTGCCGGAATGGATGCAGGTGCCAACGGTAACATGATCATTGCTGTAGCCGAGCCATGTTGGAATGTCCTTCAAGGAGCAGCCAAAATACAGCATGGTGGTGGCGCAGCCATGCCGGAGTCCGCGGAAACGGGTCTTCCGGAGCTGATGCTTCCCCAAGATCTGCCGGAACCTCTGTGTCATATGACCCGGCAGGGTTCCCCTTGCGTCAGCACAAACAGAATCCGCATATTCCATATCATAGCAATTCCCGCATTGCCGGGCCAATCGTGTTGGGCCGCCTCAAATTGGAGGAATACTGCCGGCCGCGCCGCATCTGCCTTGGGCATGGGCGCTCTCAAGCTTCTTCCGTCAGTAAGCTCTCCGGCTCCCCCCGGATCCTTCGCCATGTGACGAGCTCCTCCGGCGTCAGGTCTTTCTCCCGCACGATGGGCAATGTCCCGCTTGTGAGGATCTTCCAATATAGCGTGTCTGTCAGCCGGCAGCCTCCGCAGGTCCGGGGGCCCAGCAGCCCAAAATCCCCCATATGAGGCGGGTAATCCCAGCCGGCATCGTATGCCTCCTGGGCCGTCATAAATTGGGATTTTCCGCATACCTCACAGTAATGCCAGAACGGGCGTTCCCGCATGCTGCCGATCAGCTGTTTTCTCCTCTCCCTGGCTTCATCCTCCCGCTGAAGGCGTGCAGCTTCCTCCGCCAGCGCCTGTTTTGCGGCTTCATAGATCTCCGGCCGGGGCGGATCCATCCGCAGCCTCACGTCCCCGTCAACCACTTCATAAATGGCGTCGATTCCTTCCGAAACATTGGGGAATTCGATCAGCTCCGCCTCTTTCCTGTATCTTTGGAGCTGGTCTGCCTCGCCGCGGCGGCTCGCGTTCGCCTCCCATTGTGCGTCGCTGGGGCACATGACATACACGCTGATGGTGAGATCCGTTACCGCCTTGCGGAGCGCGTCAATATAGGCAATCCGTCGCTTCGCCATGTAGAGGGTATGCTCTGCCGCCACATCCCTGCCTTGCGCCAGCGCCTTCAAGATATCTTCCAGGAGCAGTTGATTTGCCCGCATCAGGTATCGGAATTGAGCGCCCGGGGGGATCAGGCTGCCGGCCTTCTCTTCCTGGTAGACGCGCTGCTGATAATCTTTGATATTAAAGCACGTCATTCCGTTCCCGCTGAAGCACTGGCGGATAAAATGGGTCTTTCCCGTCGCGTTTGCCCCGATCACAAAAATCATCTTCGGCATGATGCTGCCCTTCCTTTCATCCGGCTGGCTTTTCCTGCGATGAGACCGCCGTTTCAATCCCAAGCTGGCCGCAGAGGGTGCCGGCTTGGGATTGAAAGCAAGGCCGTTCCCCGCGGTCATCCAGCTGAGCCATTCCCGCCCCCGCCGCTGCTTCCTGCGGGACATTCAAAGCAGGAAATCACCTCTTCCATACTCACGGGCGCCATTTTGTTGGCATCCACCCCCACATCGCAGCGCCGCAGGCCGCAGGCCGCGTTTCTGAGGTTGTAGGATGGCGCGTTGTGCTGATGCCCGTGGAGCTGGAAAGATCCGTGATGCGCCTGGTCCCACTCCACGATGGGATAGTGGAACAGGATAAACTGGCGTCCCAGGCAGAAAAGCCGGTGGTACTCCTTGACCCATTGGAAAAGGGAGCGGTCAAAGGAACTCCTGTCCACGAACCCGTCGTGGTTCCCGCGTACAAGGTACTTGACGCCCTTCAGCTGGCGCAGGATCTGCATGGTATACTGCGGGCCTCTCAGCGAGAGGTCTCCGAGGATATAGACCTCGTCGTCAGCGGCGACGCGATCGTTCCAGTTTTTGATCAGAGCCGCATCCATCTCCTCCGCGGTTTCAAAGGGACGGTGCGCGGCCCGAATGATATTCCGGTGGCCGAAATGCAGGTCCGCGGTGAAATAAATCATAATGACCCCTCCGCTACTCCACATAAATCTCTTCCATGGTATCGAGACAAAGGCACCCAAGCTTCCCGTCAAAGCCGCAGCCGCAGTCAATGGCGATCTGTCTTCCACAGCGGAGGATCTCGTCCGACAGTGGCAATCCCATTCGTGCTCTTAGCAGGCTGGTGGGCGTATGGCCATAGATCAGATACCGGTCCGGCCAAAATGTCTGCGCCGGGTCGGGCCGGCAGAAGAGAAAGTCCGCCAGCTCATAGTCCTCCAGGGGCTTGTCCGGGGAGAAGTGGTCTACGCCCGCATGCGAGAGAAGAAATTTCCGTCCGGCCTCGACCTCGACCTCGGCGTACAGCTCCATCTCCCGGACATATTCCAGAATGGCCTGCCGCTCCTCAATGGACAGCGCCCTCAGTGCCCGGAGGGTGGGCCCTCCGCCATTGGCAATCCACTCCTGAAGCACGGCCAGCCTGCTGTCATCCAGTTCCTCGATGCTCTGCTCGGTGACCTCCTGCATCAGCCAGGGCAAACACAGAGCGAGGTAGAGCTCGTGGTTGCCCAGGATCGGGACGACCTGCGGGCAACGCATCATAGCCAGCAGGACCT
Organism: uncultured Oscillibacter sp.; assembly: GCA_946494635.1. GTDB lineage: Bacteria > Bacillota > Clostridia > Oscillospirales > Oscillospiraceae > Oscillibacter. The sequence continues at coordinate 9,119 of CAMMCS010000046.1, forward strand.
TGCAGCCGTCACTTCCCCGGTCTATGGAATCGCCCAGGACGTAGAGGCGATCGGAGGGCCGGAGATCTATTTTTTCCAGCAGGGCGGTGTAGCGGTCGTATCTTCCATGGATATCAGAGCACACAAAAAACACAGGGCGAAGGCCTCCCTCACATATCACGAACGTTCCGTCTTATTTCTCCAGGGCTGGCGCGTCGGTTCCGGGATCGCCCTGCCGGCGGAGGTCGATCTCCGCCAACAGGATCGCGTGGTCTGGAAACCCGGCCCTGATGTCCGGATCTTCCCCGTCCTCAAATTTCTCCCGGCCATAGGACTCCACGAAGTTCCACTCATATTTTACCGCCTGAACATCCAAGTCGGTATTCATGATGAGGTGGTCGTACTTGTTCTTTAGTTTCTCGTTCGGCTTGGGGGCGATGGCCTTGCGGTTCCTGCCGTCCCAGAAAGCTCCCACCGACGGCATGGGCCCCTCCGCCGTGCGCAGCGAAAATTTTCCGCCCGTTTTTTCCATCAGAGCCGCCTGCATTTTCTGGAAGTTGTGATAGAGCGATGCCTTTCCCTCGTATGCACACGCGATCTTTTTTGCGTCCGTCTCGTGTTCATCCCCCAGGATGCGCGAGTTGTTGAAGTCCCCCAGGACCAGAACATTTTCCAGCGGAGCGATGTGCTCCACCAGCCGGAGGAACTGCTCAAAGCGCTGCTTCTGTTCAGCGATTTTCTCACTGTCAGCTCCAATCCGAATTCTCGTCCCGATCACGGAAACCGGCTTCCCGTTTATGCGTACGACCACTTCATGGAAATCGGGCCCGCCATCAAAGGTGTGTGCGTTCTCTCTCACACAGGCAATCCCGCTGTCCTTCCTGATCCCGATGCAGATGCCATTCTGATGGGGCTGATAAGGGCTGATGGAGAGATCGTACTCGCGTGCGAGGATTTCTTTCAAATCGAGCCACCCACCGGCTTGAACGAATTCTGTCAGTACAAAAATATCTGGTCTTTGTTCAAGCACCTGATTGACGATCAGGTTCACCGGAACGGAGTAGCCGGGGCGGCCTGTCCGTGCGCCGATGTTCCATTCCATGACCTTCAGTGTCCCAATCGTATGCTCCTCGGAGCAGCCGCGCCTGGCCGCCACGGAAAGCACAAGGTCGAGCACCTGGGACATATGGAGCGTCCTGCCGCACAATTTCCCGATGCGCTTCTGGAGCTCACAGAGCTGATCATAAACTGCCTGCCGGAGGCTGACAGATGTCGAGCTTGATCTTGCGCCAGAGGGTTCTTTTTCACGAAGCATCTCGCCTACAGCCGCTCTCCACGCCTCGTCGGAGAGCTGCGCCGTTTTTTCTGCCGCCTCCCCGATAATATACCCCGCCGTAATCCTGTCCGTTTCGCTGAAATTACGGGCTTTGATGATTGCGATGTTTTTTCTCGAGCGATCTGTCATTCTCATTTTCAGGATCATGGGGGCCGTCCTCCTCACCATCAAGTATGTAGTAATTTTTGATACCCTAAACTTATCATACTACAGGGCATCCGTCAATACGGCCGGCAGTATTTTTTGTGGCAGCGGGGGCCTCCTCACCGCTGCCGTGTCAATGGGAGCCGGGGGCCTTAGGGGCAGCCGGCCCTGCCCCTCGGGCGCGCCCATTGTGTAAAACTGGATGCCCAGCTTTGGTTTCGGCCGTTCCCGCCATCTCTCCCCTTACTTCGCAGCTTGTGATAACCATATCATCCAACGCCGAAACTCGCCGCGGAACGACGGGGAACAGCCTCCGGATTTTGAGCGGTTCCAGGCCAAAAGGGCCGTGAAGCACTGCGGCGCAGCAGATGAAGAGACCGGCCGCAGCTCATAATCAGTCAGCCGCTGGTCCAAGTTCAAGCCGTAAAACCGCAAAGCCGTCTGATTTCCAGTGAAATCAGACGGCTTCCCTCTATATTTTGCGTCCCAAAATTACAAGATTCTGGGAAATATGCACTCGTCCAAAGCCGTGACCCAGACGGGCCAAAAAACGTGCCCAGAGGCGGTGTTGCTGCCTCCGGGCTTCCTGCCTTTTTCTGGCGTCAGCGGACATCCGCCAGAACTTTTTTCATGGTTTTTGCCCCACCTTCTGGGCTGCTGTGGCAACAGGGGCACCGGTGGCCAGAGTGAACCCTGCCGAGAAGTGTCCCGGCATCCCATGCATCGTCCTGGTGTCCGCTCCGTTCTGAAGTGCCAGAGTCCGGCAGCCAACTCCATATCGTCCATCTCGAAGACATCGCTGCTCGTGGCTTTCTGCGAAAAAGGGGACAGCTGCTCCACAGGCAGCGTTTTCATTTCCTTACGCTCCGGCTTGGGCAGGGCGCAGCCCTCCATAGATCCGCCCTCAGCAGAACCATGCACAAAGGGCTTTCATGTGGCCGTACAGCACGCCGCATTCTAAAGCGAAGCGGATTTCCGCCTGCAGGAAAGCGTCGGCTGTCGGCGGTCTCCTGCCGGCTCGCCGGCCCCCTCTGCTGCCCACTATGCAAACAGCATACTTGAGTTCCGCCCGGAAAGGCACTAAGATGGTCTTATCGACCAGGCTTTCATATGGAGGGACGATATGGCTGAGCAAAAGCATCTCTGCTACAACTGCTTCCAGGAGCGGGAGGCCCCGGAGGGGCCCTGCCCGTACTGCGGGTTCGATCTGGCAGAGAATGAGAAGAAATTCCCGGTGGCCCTGCGGGCCGGGACGGTGCTGA
>CAMMCS010000047.1 GCA_946494635.1 uncultured Oscillibacter sp.
CTGAAGGGCTTCGACGTGGTGATCGACGCCTTCGGCGCCTGGACGGAGGACACCCTGCCCCAGCACAGCACGTCCCTGAAGCACCTGTGCGACATTCTCTCCGGCACGGACACCCGCCTGCTGGTGGTGGGCGGCGCCGGCAGCCTGTATGTGAACCCGGAGCACACCGCCCAGGTGATGGACGGCCCGGACTTCCCCGACGCCTTCAAGCCCCTGGCCAGAGCGCAGGGGAAGGCATTGCAGGAGCTGCGGCAGCGCAGCGACGTGAAGTGGACGTTTATCAGCCCCGCCGGGGACTTCCAGGCCGACGGCGCGCGCACCGGCGCCTACATCCTGGGCGGCGAGGAGCTGACCCTGAACGAGAAGGGCGAGAGCGTCATTAGCTACGCCGACTACGCCATCGCCATGGTGGACGAGGCGGTCAGCGGCGGCCACATCCGGCAGCGCATCAGCGTGGTGCGGAAGTGATTCCAGGCCCCGCCGGCAGCAGCTGCATAGAATTGTGCCATGGTTTCCCTTTGGTAACCATGGCACAAATTTGTGCGTACTTTACGGAACCACCGTCTCCGGGTACAATAGGGACGGCGGGGGACAGCGCGTGGCCGCGCCTGCGCCCGGCGGGAGCTGTGGAGAAGATCCCGTAAAAATCTGTTTGGGAGGGAATGCCCTATGAATCGAAGGGAACAGCTGGCATTTTTGACCGGCGCCCTGCTGGCGGAGATGCCGGAGTACCGGGAGCAGGCGGAGGCGTTTCCATCCGATGACGCCGCCCAGCGGCGGCTGCTGCGCTCCCTGATGAACGTCCGGCCGCCCATGCCCCTGGATCCGGGATTTCTGGAAGTGCAGGACGTCCTCCTCTCCGCCGAACGGGAGGCAAAGGGCGTAGTGGACGGTGCGGCCCTGCCGCCCATCGCGGCGGATCCCCGCCTGGCGCTCTGGCAGGGGGACATCACCCGCCTGCGGGCGGACGCCATCGTGGACGCGGACAACTCCGCCCTGCTGGGGTGCTTCGCCCCCTGCCACGGCTGCATCGACAATGCCATCCACTCGGCGGCGGGGCTCCAGCTCCGGGAGGAGTGCGCGGCGATCATGCGGGCCCAGGGCCATCCGGAGCCCGCCGGCCGGGCCAAGCTGACGAAGGGCTATAACCTGCCGGCCCGGTATGTGCTCCACACCGTGGGGCCTATTGTGGGCAGGTGGGTGACCTGGAAGGACCGGCGGGCGCTGGCCGCCTGCTACCGCGCCTGTTTGGAACTGGCGGCAGAGCATGGGCTCCGGACCGTGGCCTTCTGCTGCATCTCCACCGGCGAATTTCACTTTCCAAACCAGGAGGCGGCTGAGATCGCCGTGAACACGGTGCGGGAATTTCTGAACCGGCAGGCGACTTCCATCGAAAGGGTGATCTTCAATGTTTTCAAAGACCTGGACAAGGACATCTACCGCCGTCTCCTGGGACCCGATCGGACGGCTGCGTGAGGCGCTGTCCGCCGCGGACGCGGTGGTGGTCGGGGCCGGCGCAGGCCTGTCCGCATCCGCGGGGCTCACCTACTCCGGGGAGCGGTTCCGGCGGTACTTCGGGGACTTCCAGGCCAAATACGGCATCCGGGATATGTATTCCGGCGGCTTCTATCCCTTTGAAAGCCTGGAGGAATACTGGGCCTGGTGGAGCCGGCAGATCCTGGTGAACCGGTACGAGAAGGCACCGGAGCCGGTGTATGAGCAGCTTCTGGATCTGGTAAAGGACAGGGACTATTTCGTCCTGACCACCAATGTGGATCACCAGTTCCAGATGGCGGGCTTTGACAAGCGGCGGCTGTTCTACACCCAGGGGGACTACGGCCTGTGGCAGTGCTCCCGGCCCTGCCATCAGGAGACCTATGACAATGAGGAGACCGTCCGCCGGATGTTCGCGGAGCAGAGGGACATGCGGATCCCCACGGAGCTGGTGCCCCTTTGCCCCAAGTGCGGCCGCCCTATGACCATGAACCTCCGGTGCGACAGCACCTTTGTCCAGGACGCGGGCTGGTACGCCGCCGCCCGGCGGTACGAAGAATTTCTCCGGCGGCACAGGGGGATGCGGCTGCTGTTTCTGGAGCTGGGGGTGGGCGGCAACACGCCGGTCATCATCAAGTACCCCTTCTGGAGGATGACCCTGGAGAACCGAAGGGCCACCTATGCCTGCGTGAATCTGGAGGAGGCCGGTGTCCCCCGGGAGATCCAAAGGCGGTCCATCTGCATTGCGGCGGATATCGGGCAGACCCTGGAACGGCTGATCCTGCCGTAATACGGCGCCTCCATAGCCGGAAATGCTGCACCCGTTGATGGGAGCGGACGATTGATGATCGGAGTTGGCAAAGCCGGTGCCCCATCCTTCTCCGTTCGGCCGGCTCCATGGCCCGCCTATGGCGGGCCATGGAGCCGGTTTCCTTCATAATGCCCGCATCGGCGATGGCAGTGCCTGGCGGTATTGGCCCGCGCGCCTTTGCAAGCGTTGCTGCACACCGCGATGGCCGGGGCATCCAGGGGCTGCACCGAGAGACCCGTCAGGTCAGTGCGCGGGGAATCGCTTCCCGGCTCACCAGTGGACAGCCCCACGGCGGCCTTTCCGGCAGGGGATGCTTCCAATGCCTCGCCAATTGCCATGAGGCTCTAGGGATGAACCGCGGTTGTCATGAATGCTTTCGGGACGCCAGCTGGGTCATCCTCCGGCCTGATTGCCGGAGAAGCGGATCCGGCCCCTGTCCTCAGGATCAGACGTTGGGAGCCCGTGAGCTCGATCAATCATCGGCCGTATCGGCGGCCACGCTGGCCGCAAGATCCAGCTGCGTCAGGAATTCAGCTCCGGACTCCACGCTCCCCAGGGGGATCAGGGACGAAGAAGCACGGAAGTCCTGATAGAAAAAGCAGAGGTTCCCCCAGGGGATGTAGTAGCACAGGCTCCCAACCTCCGGGTCACAGCTGTCCGGCGAACCGTCAACAGGCAGGCTGTCCGGCGGATAGGCGATTTTCTCCGTGCCGTTGAAATCCTCAAAGGTCAGTTCCAGGGGAAGCATTTCATACAGGGCGTCCGCCGCCGGGTTGTCATTGAGACGCACGATGATCTCAGCGCCGTCGTCCAGTAAAAACCGGATCTTTTTGTTCTCATCCATTTCTGTCATTTCTGTGATTTCCTCCTTTTGAGGGGCTTCTTCTTGTGGAGAAGCGGCCTCATTTGCGGGAACCCAATTCCCTTCATCGTTGGGTGCGCTTTCCGAAGGCACGCGCTCCTCCTGCGCCTGAGCGGCCTCTGCCGGTATTTGCGGCTCCTGCGTTTCAACAGAGCCGGCTTCACCGGCCGCGGTGCCGGACTCCGTTTGGGATCCGGGAGAGCCGGTATCCCGCATTGGCGCCGGCTCCTCTGCGCCGCAGGCTGTGAGGAACACGGCAAGAGCGCAGGACAATAAAAGGAAACAGATCTGTTTCACAGTCACACCTCCAGATCCAGTCCCGCGATCCACGCCTGCACCGCGGGCTGGGAAGCGTCCACCTCCGGTCGGTAGACGCCGATGGGGTCCAGGATGGTCACATCCTCCGGCAGAGCGGCGGTCAGATCCCGGATGGTGCCGGACAATCCGCCGGTGCCGTGGGTGACGAAGGGCACCACCGTCTTTCCGCTCCAGTCATACTCCTCCACAAAGGTCAGCACCGGCATGGGCAGGGTGTACCACCAGTTGGGGAAGCCCAGGAATACGATGTCGTAATCCTCCATGTTGTCCACATGGGAGGCCAGGGCCGGCCGGGCATTGTCCGCCTTCTCATCGGCCGCCCTGTCCAGGCACTGGTCGTAGTCGCTGGAGTAGGGCTCCTCCACCACGATGGAGTGGAGGTCGCCGCCCACCTCCTGCTGAATCCAGGACGCCAGCTTGGCTGCGTTGCCGGGAGCCAGTACACTGGCGGAGGTGGTGGCGTCCACATCCACACTGTCTGGATCCTCCACCACGGTGTTGTCCGCCCAGGTGAAGTAGGCGATCAGGATGTTGCTGTTCCCGTCGTCGTCTCCTGCGGGAGACTGCGCGGGATCTTGCTGCTCCTCGCCGGAAGGCTGCGTCTGTTCCGGTGTTTCCTCCGGAGATTCGGCATTTGGCCTCTCTGCGGCCAGATCGCCGGAGGGGCCCGGTTCAGATGTTTCCGCCGCCTGACCGCTCTCTGATGGGGCAGACAAGTCCTGATCCGATGGTGTCCCGCCGCATGCGGTCAGGGAAAAGAGCATGGCCGACGCCAGCAAACACGCGAGTTGCCTTCTCATGGGTGATCCTCCTTTTGCGGACTGTTCCTGCCGGCAGTCCGGTTCATACAGTGCTGCAGCGCCCTCCCGAGATAGTATGAGATCGCAATACAAAGTCCCATCATGGCCAGCAGATCCAGGAAGTACAGGACAGGCGGCTGCTCGTAGTCAAAGAATACAAAGTGGCTTCGTAAAAAGAGATAGTCGGCAATGTGCTGCCTGACGAACGCGTACACCCCATAACCGGAGATTCCGGCGGTCAGCACCCGGAGGGCCGTAGTGCGGAGGGCAGACGGCTTCCTGTTTCCGGCCGCCTTCCGCACCACACCCAGTATGATCCCCCAGTGGAGGCTCAGGTGCGCCGACAGCAGAAGAAAGCCCCAATAGGCGCACAGCAGATGCGCCGTCCTTGCCAGCCCCATGTGGCCCTGGGTGGGGAGGAAATCGAATACATACCGGCTCATCCAGATCCCGCTGAGCATGGAGCCCAGCATACAGAGAAGAACCAGCAGGGCGAGGGCGGTCTGCAAGACCCGGTAGGGCGTGTACTTCCCACGGTTCAGGGCCCTGAGCCATTTGCGGTTCAGGAGGTGATGGGCGATGAACAGCACCAGCATCCCAGCCCCCAGCCACTCGTGGATTTCCTGATCGGTGAGGAAATAGGCCATCAGCAGGACCAGCACCACCGTCATCAGCAGGTCCACCAGGTGGCGGACGGCTGTCTTGTTTCCCATAGGGGCCTCCTTCCCGCCTCAGTCAGGCGGCCTGTCCAAGGCCAAAACCCAGAGCGTCCACCCACTGGGATACGGTCTCCTGGGAGGCGGAGCCGCTGAACCGCTGGCCTTCCAGCCAGGTGGCTCCCTGCGTCAAGGGCTCCAGAGCATCCGCGCTGGAGCCGATGGAGCTGCTTCCAGAGGTGCAGAAGGGCACGATGGTCTTGCCGTCGAAGTCGTAGCTCTCCAGGAATGAGGAGATGATTTTGGGCGCAGCCCCCCACCAGATGGGGTAGCCCAGGAAGACCACCTCGTAATCCTCCAGATTCTCCACGCTGCCGGAGATGGCCGGACGGGCCGCGGGGTCGTTCTGCTCCTGATTGGCGCGGCAGTCGGAATTGCTGTAATTCAGGTCTTCGGAGGTGTAGGGCACCTGGGGTACGATCTCATAGAGGCCGGCGTCCAGGATGCTGGCCAGATGCTCCGCAATGTTCTCCGTATTGCCGGTGGCGGAGAAATAGGCGATGAGCACGGAGCTGGGAGCTCCGGCGGCGGGCGCTTCGCCCTCGGCCGGCTCCTCCGCAGATGCCTCCCCGCCGGTGGGGACAGGTGCTTCCGCTGTGGATCCGCTGTTGGAGCCGGACGGGTCTGCGGCGGTGCCCTGGCTTTCCGCGCTGCCGCATGCGGCCAGGGACAGGATCAGCGCCAGGGTCAAGAGCAGAGAGATCCATCTTCTCATGGGGAAATGTCCTCCTTTTTATTGTTCAAACCGGATGCTGTGGAGCCGGTAGACTTCGCTGACGCTGGACACCTCCAGAATGAGGCTGTGCTCCAGATCCAGAGCATGGATCTGCACCATGTCCGCCGGGGAGAGCCGGAAGTCGTCTACCGCGAAGTTCTCCTGAATACGCTGGGCATGGACGGACTTGGGAATCGCCACAACCCCCTCCTGCCGCAGCCACCGCGGCACCACCTGGGCGGGGGTCTTGCCGTATTGCGCACCGATGGCGGAGAGAACCGGATGCCGGAAAATGCCGTTCAGCCCCTCTGCAAAGGGGGCCCAGGCCATGGGCCGGATCTGGTACTGTGCCATGATCTCCCGCAGCCCCCGCTGCTGGCAGAAGGGGTGCAGCTCGATTTGATTCACCGCCGGGACGGCTTCGTGGCTGAGGATCAGGTCACAGAGCCGGTCGGGCAGGAAGTTGCACACCCCGATGGCCCTGACCCTTCCGGCGCGGAGCAGCTCCTCCATAGCCCGCCAGCTTCCGTGATAGTCCCCGTAGGGCATGTGGATCAGGTACAGGTAGTCCGTCCCCAGATTTGTCAGGGTCTTCTCGAAGGAGCGCAGGGTCTTGTCATATCCCGCATCCTGAATCCGGACCTTGGAGGTGAGAAACAGCGGCCGCCCGGGCGATCCCGCTCTCCCGGGCGGCCGCTCCCACGGCCTGCTCGTTTCCATAGCAGGCCGCCGTGTCGATCAGGCGGTAGCCGGTCCGCAAAGCGGCCAGGACACTCTCTTTGCAGGCGGCCTGGTCTGTCACCTGAAAAACGCCAAGCCCCAATGCGGGCATTTCCACGCCATTGTTCAGCCGAATCCTATCCATACTGCTGTGCTCCTTTCCTGTTGCGCCGGCCGGATGCCGTCAGTGCTGATGATGCGCGCCGGCTGGCCCGGAAGCAAAACCGGCGCAGCTCCTTCAGCACACGGGGATCCTGGCGAGCTGCGCCAAAGCCGCCGCTGCGGCGATCACCATGGCCGGGAAAAAGGGAATGACGGCCAACGGGGCGCCATGGTCAGCCCGGGCAGCAGGATCCGTCAGAAGGAGCCGGCCAGCAGGCTCCACAAGTCACGCACATCATTCAGCACGTCCTCTTCAATCACCGGTGTCCGAAAGAGCCAATGGTAATGGAGCAGGGAATCCTTTCGCACGGGCACCTGGATTGACAGCTACATTGTAGGATGAATGTTTTAAAATGTCTAATACCTATATTATATCTTTAAAAATTCATGTTTTGCATGATAATTCGCCTGGGGCGACGGCGCACAGGCACCTGAAGGAAGCGGTGCATTTTTTACGCGGCTTCCACCTTTATAAAATCGTTTTCCAGCCACCGCCCCCGCAGGAGCCTCACCAAAAACAGGATGCCGCGGACACAGAGCTCCGCACACATGGCCAGCCACACGCCGGCCAGCCCCAGGCGCGGAGCAAGGAGGGCCGCTGCGGTAATGCGCACACCCCACATGCTGACCAGATTCAGGACACTGGGGATTCGTGTATCTCCCGCGCCGCGCATGGCGCCTGACGCAGAGATGGAAACCGCGTAGAGCGGCTCTGCAAAGGCCTCGATGCGGAGGACGAAGGCGCCCAGCGACTGCACGGCGGGATCTGGGGTCAGCAGCGAGAAGACAGCGGGGGCCAGCAGGAACATCAAAAACGCCAGTCCCGACATGACCAGAACCGCCAGAAGAACGGACAATCTGGCGTACCTGCGCGCAAGCGGGCGCCTGCCGGCGCCCACGCTCTGCCCCACCAAAGTGGTGGCGGCCGCCGCGATCCCGTAGCCGGGCATATAGCACAGGCTCTCGGCGGTGACGGCCAGTGAATTGGCCGCCACCGACACAGTCCCAAGCGGTGCGACAATGCGGGTGGAGACGATCTGCGCCCCGCACATCACCATGTGTTCAAAGGCCATGGGGACCGCAATGCGCGCAGCGTTTCGCATGCAGCTCCGCTCCAGGCGCCAGGGCTCTCCCCGCCGAAGGCGCAGCGCCGGGGAGCGGAAACAGACGGCCGCGGCCATGAGAAAAGCGGTCACCCATTCTGCCAGGGCGGTCCCGAGGGCCGCGCCCGCCACGCCAAGGCCAGCGCCGGGAATGGCGATCCGCAGGAGTGGGATAGATATGCGCGGGAAAATCAGCAGCGCATTGAAGATGACATCCAGCCCACACATTGCCGCGTTCAGAAGGCTCGGCGTCCGCATGTTGCCGCTGCACTGGAGCATACTCCCGGTCAGCTGCCGAATCTGGACCGCCGGGATGGCGCAGGCGTAGATAAAGAAGTAGCGGGACGCATCTGCCCGGATCTCCGGATCACCGCCAAGCCATACGGGAAGACTGCTGCTGACAGAAATACCCAGTGCCGAGAGGGAGGCGCCAAACAGGAGGGCGGCCAGCAGCGACTGCCGCAGCACGCGTCTTGCGGCAGCTTCCTCTCCGGCCCCGATGAAATGTGCCGTCTGGACGGAAAACCCGTTGGCAGCGGAAATACACAGGCCGCTGAGGAGCCATGTGGAGGTGGAAACCAGGCCGATCGACGCGGATGCATTGGCCCCCAGGCTTCCCGCCATAGCCGCATCAATATACTGCATGGCCATGGAGCTCAGCTCCGCCAGAATCGCCGGAATGCTGAGCGCGATCACCCGCGCCATCTGTTCCCGCCATGGATCCCGATTTGCTTTTAAAATAATGGTTGCTGACACAGTCTTGAAACCACGCTTTTCGATTCATTTTCCTTTGGACAGTATCATCCTTTTAGGAAAGCATATCAGCCTGTATGGCTAATGTCTAATGCCAGTATCGAATAGCTTGAAATACGTCCCGCGCATAGTTGAAGCGGCAGCGGCTGGACGGGCGAAAGCGGGACCAGTGGGAAAGACGACATTCCCCAAATTATTCGAATCGTGCATGAATCCGGTTTATTTATGTTGATTTTCAGCGGTTCCTGTGCTATCTTTTTCCGAAGGGAGTGAGCGTTCATGGAGATCAGGGTATTGAAATATTTCCTGCTGGTAGCCCGGGAGGAGAACATCACGAAGGCAGCCAATCTGCTGCACCTGACGCAGCCGACCCTGTCCAGACAGCTGATGCAGCTGGAAGAGGAGCTGGGCGTCCAGCTGTTCCGCCGGAGCAAGCACCGGATTATCCTGACAGAGGACGGGATGCTGCTCCGTCGCCGGGCAGAGGAGATCGTGGCTCTGGCGGATAAGACAAAAGACGACCTTCAGCACCGAGAGGGGCAGCTCTCTGGCACGGTTGCCGTGGGGAGCGGGGAATTGCGGAGCTCCGGCTTTTTGACCCGGCTGCTCACAGCCTTCCAGGCGGAGCACCCGCTGGTCAGCTTTACCATCTACAGCGGAAACTCTGACAATATCAAGGAGCGCATTGAGCGGGGGCTGCTGGACGTGGGCCTTCTGCAGGAGCCGGTGGACATCGCGAAATACAGCTTCATTCGCACGCCGTGCAGCGAACAGTGGGGCGTTCTGGTGCGGGAAGACTCGGAATTGGCATCCAGGGAAAGCGTCACCCCCGCAGACCTTGCGGCCGTCCCGCTGATCCTGCCGGAGCGGGAAATCGTGCAGAATGAGCTGTTCAACTGGTTTGGCCCCTATGCGGAGGGGCTTCGGATCACGGCCGCCGGCAATCTGCTCTACAACCTGGCCTCCCTGGCCCGGGCCAGCGGCAGCAGTGTCCTCACATTGGATCTGGACTGCCACTACGAGGGGCTTCGCTTTATCCCGCTGGCTCCTAAGCTGGAGTCCAACACCGTCCTGGTCTGGAAGAAGACGCAGATGTTCTCTGCCGCAGCGGCGACTATGATTGCGTTCTCTGAGAAATACATTCCCGGTATCGAAGAAGATTTGATATAGGCATTAGACAAGGCTCGGCAGCAGGGCTACAATATAGGCGTTCCTCCGGGAACGCCTGTTTTTTCTGCGCGGATGGGCCGCGGGAAGGGGTGAAGAAATGACAATCCATGAGGCCAGTGAGCGGTACGCCATCCCCCTGGAGATCCTGCGGGAGTATGAGCGGTGGGGCCTGTGCGGCACGGTGAAGCGGGTGATGGGTGACTGGCAGTACGATGACACCGACCTGGAGCGCCTGAGCATGATCATGACGCTGCACGATGTGGGCTTTGAAAATGCGGAAATTGAGGCCTACATGAAGCTCCTGCTGGAGCAGAAGGGGACCGAGACCCAGCGCCTGCGGATGCTGGATCAGAAGCGGGACCGCACGCTGGACGAGATCCATTTCCGGGAGCGGCAGCTGGAGCGGCTGGACTACCTCCGCTTTCATATCCGCAAGCAGCAGGAGGCGAAGCGGCGCTGACTGGAGGAGAGACGATATGAGGATCCGGGACAGAGCCGCGTTTGACACGCAGGATATGACCGGACAAGGGCCGGCCAATGCCCCCTTTGTGCCGGGCTGCCGCGGCTGCCGGCACATCCGCCGCACCGAGAGCAGCGGCCAGCCCTGGCCCGCGCCGGCGGTGAAGGCCGGTATCAGGAGACAGGCAGGGACGCCGGCAGACCGTCTTTGGAATGATATGGAAAGGAGCTTGCATCAACCATGATGAAGAACGCTCGGGAGACTGATCCGGAATTTGCGGAACGCTTTGAGCACTTCGCCTATGACGAAGTGGTGAATGAGCCCGGCCAGCAGCTGGATGAGGTGACCCGGCACATGGCCATCCTGGCCGCCCTGCTGGGATGCCAGGGAACGGAGGCCTTCCGCCGGGAGCTGCCCCAGGCCCTGGACGCCGGGGTGACTCCAGTGATGGCCAAGGAGATCGTCTATCAGGCGGTGGACTACCTGGGAATCGGCCGGGTGCAGCCCTTCCTGGACATCACCAATACGGTGCTGACGGAGCGGGGCGTGGCTCTGCCTCTGGAAGGACAGGCGACGACCACCCTGGAGGACCGTCTGGGGAAGGGCGCCCAGGCCCAGGCGGACATCTTCGGCCCCCAGATGCTGGAGGCCTGGAAGACCGGGCACATCAACCGCTGGCTGGCGGCCAACTGCTTTGGCGACTACTACACCCGCAGGGGGCTCACCCTGGCCCAGCGGGAGATGATCACCTTCTGCTTCCTGCTGGCCCAGGGCGGCTGTGAGCCCCAGCTGACGGCCCACGCCAAGGGCAACATGAACCTGGGGAACGACAGGGGCTTCCTGATCCGGGTGGTATCCCAGTGCCTGCCCTACGTTGGCTATCCCAGGAGCCTGAACGCCATCACCTGTGTGAACAAGGCGGCTGAGGGCTGAGCGTCGGCCATTCTTCAGATCCATTTCCTCTCCCGGCCGCTGGAGCAGCGGACGCATATTCGGGCGGCTCTGCCCGCTGAAAAGATGTGTTCCCGGGACGGCAGCCCGCGGAAGGAGCCCCGTCCAGCTGTCATGGCCGGTTGTGATTTCCTGGCCTTGCTGGCGGCGCACTGCATGGACAGCCGGCGGGCTGGTGGAGTATGGCCCGGACGTCAAGAAGCGGTCTGCCGTCATTGGCCATATGCCTCCGATACCTACCGCGCCGAACGTCTATGCCTGTGTCACAGATACTGTGGGGGAGCAGGCGGAACTGGCAGGTTGAACAAACGGGCCTCCGAGGGCGAATCGCTCCCG
>CAMMCS010000048.1 GCA_946494635.1 uncultured Oscillibacter sp.
CTTATCCTTCATCCTTTTTTATTCTTCTGTCCAATATCTATTGTAGTCCTACAATCCTGAAAAGGGGCTTGGAGAGCGTGGCCTTTACAAAAAAGCATGTTTTGTGGTAAAATACAATATTCCAAAAGAAACCCCAAAAGAGCCGGCCGGCAGCGGAAGGAGGGAATGCCATGAAGAAAAAGCTCGCGGCCCTGGCCCTGTGCCTTTTGATGGTGTTCCAGCTGTCGGCGGCGCCGGCGCGTGCGGCAGAAGATGTGTACTTCACGGCAGTCAACAAGAACGTGCTGCCCCTTTCCGACGCCACCATGCCCTTCTGGAACGGGGGCTACCTGTATGTGCCCAGCACCATCTTCACCGGCGTGGGCCGGGACCTGGGGGTGTCCTATTATCCCAACATTGCCAAGCAGACGATCCTGCTGTATGTGGACGACACCATCTACAGCTCCCTGGTTTTTGACGTCAACAAGGACTATGCCATTGACAACGAAGGCAATATGTATTTTCAGAAGGCGATTCAGCGGGGGAATGTGATCTTCCTGCCGATCTCCCTGATCGCCCGCTGCTTTGGCCTGATCTACTCCATCATTGAGGTGGACCGGGGATACCTGGTGTGGGTCCGGAATCCGGATATGGATATGGAGGAGCGGTATTTTGCCGATGCCGCCAAGTCCCGGATGAACTACGAATACGACCAGTATCTGCGCGGGCAGGGCCCGTCAGAGGACTCGGCGGGCGCGTCCGGAGAGACCCAGGACACGCCGGCGGTGACCGGCAAACAGGTGTATCTCTGCGCGGAGGCGTCAGACCGGGTTTCCGTCTCCGCCCTGCTGGATGCGCTGGACCGGTATGACGCCCAGGCGGCCTTCTACTGCACCCTGGAATTTGCGGAGGAAAACGGCGATCTGCTGCGGAGGATGTCCGCCACCGGGCAGGCCATCGGCCTGGTGGCAGAGGGAGCGGAGAGCCGGCCCGTCACGGAGCAGCTGGAGGAGTCCAACCGCCTGCTGCACCGCGCTGCCAGCGTGAAGACCCGCCTGGCGTGGATCGAAAACGCCTCGGCCTCAGATCTCGCGGAGGCGGAAGCCGCCGGGTTCTGCCCGCTTTCTCCGGATCTGGACCGGGCGGAATACCCCCTCAACGGGACGGGCGCCGCCGACACCCTGCTGCAGCGGGTAAACAGCCGGTCCGGAGCGGTATCGGTCTGGCTGGGGGACGGGACCAGCCCCGCGGGGCTGGAAGCCTTTCTGGCGGCTATGGAAGAGGCGGACGGGCGGTGCCTCGCTATGACGGAGACGGCGTCCTGAGTCGGAAACGGAAAGATTTTACAGAAAATTCAACATACGCCGTCTCAGGCGGATATAATAAAAAGGGGCGCGCCGCGCGGGCGCAGAGACATATGAAACGGGAGGGACCGCTATGGGCCGCAACATCCTGGTTGTAGAAGATGACCGCAATATTTGTGACCTGATCCAGATGTACCTGGTGAAGGAGGGCTTTGACGTCCGCATCGCCGGAGACGGCGGAAAGGCCATTGAGGAATTTCAGAAGCAGGTGCCGGACCTGATCCTGCTGGATATCATGCTGCCGGTGATGGACGGCTGGGCCGTCTGCGCCAAAATCCGGGAGACCAGCAAGGTGCCCATCATCATGCTGACCGCCAAGGGCGAGGTGTTCGACCGGATCCAGGGCCTGGAGATGGGGGCGGACGACTATGTGGTGAAGCCCTTTGAGATGAAGGAGCTGATCGCCCGCATCAACGCGGTCCTGCGGCGGACGGAGATCCCCAACGACACCAGCAAGCGGCTGACCTTTGACAAGCTGGTGATCGACCTGGACTCCTATGAGCTGATTGTGGACGGGAAGAAGATCGACACGCCGCCCAAGGAGCTGGAGCTGCTCTACCATCTGGCCTCGACACCGAACCGGGTTTACACCCGGAATCAGCTGCTGGATGAGGTGTGGGGCTTTGACTATTTCGGTGACAGCCGGACGGTGGACGTCCACATCAAGCGGCTGCGGGAAAAGATCGAAAACGTCAGCGACCAGTGGGCGCTGAAAACCGTGTGGGGCGTAGGCTACAAGTTCGAACTGAAGGGCACCCCGGGGAACAAGGAGAGCTGACGTTTTCCGGGGCAGCGCCCCGGCGCCGCGGGAGCGGCGTCAAGCGGCCCGGAGGGCCCTTGGGACTGACGGAATTCACTTCCGGCAGGCCTGTCTGAAAAGGGGCCCCCAGGGACCTGAGTCCCTGGGGAGACAGCGACCAGTGGGCGCTGAAAACCGTGTGGGGCGTAGGCTACAAGTTCGAACTGAAGGGCACCCCGGGGAACAAGGAGAGCTGACGTTTTCCGGGGCAGCGCCCCGGCGCCGCGGGAGCGGCGTCAAGCGGCCCGGAGGGCCCTTGGGACTGACGGAATTCACTTCCGGCAGGCCTGTCTGAAAAGGGGCCCCCAGGGACCTGAGTCCCTGGGGAGACAGCGACCAGTGGGCGCTGAAAACCGTGTGGGGCGTGGGCTATAAGTTCGAGCTGAAGGGCACCCCGGGGAACAAGGAGAGCTGACAAAACCGCCTGGAAGGGCAGCCGCCCTTTCAGGCGGAAAACCGGGCAGGGAGGTCTCATGAGGACAAAGCTTGCATATCTTGCAAAACGAATCCACAACAAGTTCAGGGGCCTGTACTGGCGGCAGATGTTTGTCACCGTCGGCATGGTGCTCCTGACGCTGTTTTTACTGGGGGCTGCCTTTTTCTCCCTCAGCTACAACTATGCCAGAGGGCAGCGGGATGAGGAGCTGGCCGGGCAGGCCCGGGTAGTGGGGCAGCTGTCCGTCAGCTACCTGGAGAGCGGCCGCTATCTGGATATTGAGGAGCTCCGAAATGAGGAGGACTTCCAGCACCTGGCCACCTTTGCGGCCACCGTGTCCGATGTGGACTTCCTGATCTGCGATGTGGAGGGGCATGTCCTGCTGTCCACGGATGAGACGCTCAGCGGCCGGGTGGTGACCATGCCGGAGGATATGACGGCGGAAGTGCTGGAGGACGGCATTACCTCCAGCCGGACGGATGTGGACGGGCTGTATCCCAACAGGCGGTTTGTGGTTGGCGTCCCGGCGGTGAGCGAGGGGCGGCCGGAGCCGGTGGGCATGGTATATGCGGTCTCCGCGACGACGTCCCTGGACACGATGTGGTCCGGCTTTACGGGGCTGTTTTTTATGACGGCCTTTGTGGTGCTGATGATTTCCTTCATGGCCTCCTCCATTACCACGATGCGGCAGATCCAGCCCATCCGGGAGATGGCCCGGGCCACCCGCCGCTATGCGGAGGGGGACTTCGACATCCGCATGAACGATTACGGCCGGGATGACGAGCTGGGAGAGCTGGCGGCCTCCTTCAACAACATGGCGGAAAGCCTTCAGCAGACGGAGCGCCAGCGGAGGGAGTTCATCGCCAACATCTCCCATGAGCTGAAGACCCCCATGACCACCATCGCCGGCTATACCGACGGCATCCTGGACGGCACCATCCCGCCGGAGAACGAGCGGCAGTATTTGCAGATCATCTCCGACGAGAGCCGCCGCCTCAGCCGCCTGGTGCGGCGGATGCTGGACGTGAGCCAGCTCCAGGCCATCGACCCCCTGCGGGAGGGCAAGCACTTCGACATCTGCGAGAGCATGCGCCGGGTGCTGATCTCCATGGAGAAGAAGATCACGGACCGGAATCTGGACGTGGACGCGGACATCCCCGAGGAGCCCATTCTGGTGCTGGGGGACAAGGACATGATCACCCAGGTGATCTACAACCTGCTGGAAAACGCCACCAAGTTCGCCCGGGAGGGCTCCACCCTCTATCTGGGCGTCACCACCATCGACGGCAAGGCCCGGGTGACGGTGCGGAACGAGGGAGACACCATCCCGGCCGAGGAGCTGCCGCTGCTGTTCGAGCGGTTCCACAAGAGCGACAAGTCCCGCAGCGAGGACAAGGACGGCTACGGCCTGGGGCTCTATATCGTCAAGACCATTCTGGAGCAGCACAAGGAAAAAATCAATGTGACCAGCGAGGACGGCGTGACCACGTTCTCCTTCTCCCTGGCCACGGAATGAGGGACGCATGGAGGAAGAGAGACGGCCGGCGGAAGGAGACCGCCTTCCCGGCGAAGTGATCGAACGATACAAGCAGCCGGAGCCCGGCGAGGTGGTGGAGCGATATGTCCGCCCCCTGCCGGGCCGGGCGGCGCCTGCCCGGCGCAGAAAACGGCGGCGCAGGCACCGCCGGCGGGGGCTGTGGGCGGCCATTGTCTGCCTGACGGTGATTCTCGGCGTTACGGCGGGGACCTGGCTGTGGACGCTGCTGCGGCCGGAGCAGCCGGAATGGGACGGCGTCGAATCCCAGGGGGAGACACAGGAAATCACCATCCCCACTTATCCCACAGGGGAGGGGGCCCGGCTGGAGATCGTGTCAGATCACGGGGAGACCCTGACAGTCCAGGAGATTTACCGGCGGGTGAACCCCTCCGTGGTGACGGTGATGGCCCAGCTGGACGGGAAGATGTCCGTGGGAACCGGCGTGATTTTCCGCCCGGACGGTTACATCCTCACCAATCACCATGTGCTGGAGGGGGGCCGGGACTGCGCCATTGCGCTGGACAGCGGCCAGACCTATGAGGCGAAGTATGTGGCCGGCGACGCCTACAACGATCTTGCGATCCTGAAGGTGGATCTGACGGGCCTGTCCGCGGCGGTGTTCGGTGACTCCGACCGCCTGACGGTGGGAGACAGCGTCTACGCCATCGGCAACCCCCTGGGAGTGGAGCTGCGGGGCACGCTGACGGACGGCATCGTATCCGCCATCAACCGGGACGTGTGGGTGGACGGCCGGACCATGAATCTGATCCAGACCAACGCCGCGCTGAATTCCGGCAACTCCGGCGGCCCCCTCATCAACCAGTACGGCCAGGTGGTGGGCATCAACACCATCAAAATGAGCTCGGATTACTCCAATGTGGAGGGGCTGGGGTTCGCGATCCCCTCCGCCTCCATGCAGCGGCTGGTGAACGACCTGCTGACCTATGGCGAGGTACAGCCGGAGCCCTCCTTCGGCGTGATGGTGAACCAGCTGGGCACCCTGCTGGAGGAGGATCTGTGGGGCATCCAGGTGGTGGACGTGACCCCCGGCTCCGCCGCGGACCGAGCGGGGATCCAGGAGGGGGATTTCGTCCTCTCCGCCGCCGGGACGCCGGTGGACAGCAGCCAGGCCCTGCTGCGGGTGCGGCGGGGGCTGTATGTGGGCGACCAGGTGACCATGGAGATCTGGCGGGACGGCGAGCGGCTGGAAGTGACCCTGACCCTGACGGATGCCGTGGAATGACGTGAAAAGGCGTGACCTGAGCATCATCAGGTCACGCCTTTTTTCTTGGGCCACAGCAGGCTGACGCCGGAGAGCAGCAGATACACGCCGAAGGGCCTGCGGAGCAGGGAGACGTCCAGGCTGGCGGCGATCCAGGCCCCGGCCAGGGCACAGGCTGCCGCAGGCGGGATGGCGCGCCTCAGGGTGGGGGCGTCCAGGCAGCCGCTTCTGGCGTGGCATACCAGGGCGGAGGCGGCCGCCGGCAGGAAGAACAGGAGGTTGATCCCCTGGGCGGCCCGCTGGTCCACATCCAGGAAGAGGGTCATCACCAGCAGCAGGAGCGTCCCGCCGCCCACGCCCCAGGCGGAGAGGATGCTGGCCCCCAGGCCGCAGAGAAAGGGCACGATCCATGCAGTCACAGCAGGTACCTCACTCCCCCGTAGAACAGGAAGGCGGCGAAGAGCCATTTCAGCCACTTGGCGGAGACCCGCCCGTACAGCTTCCCGCCGATCCAGCCGCCGATGAGCCCGCCGGCCAGGTAGGGCAGCGCCGCCAGCAGGGGCAGCTGCCCCCGCAGCAGGTATACGGCGGCGGACACCAGGCACACCGGGAAGATCACGCCCACGCAGGTGGCGTAGAGCGTTTTGGGCGCCAGCCCGCCCCACCGGGCCAGGATGGGCACAAACACCATGCCTCCGCCGCCGCCGAACAGGCCGTTGGCGGCCCCTGCCGCGGCGCCGGCGATCCGCGCCGGCCAGCGTTTTTCCATGGCCAGGTCCCCCTTTCCCGTATGTAGGCGCCGGGCTTCCGGGAACCAGGAGCGTTCCCGGAGGCCCGGCGAGGGGAGCTTACTTCATCTGGAAGCTCTGGCAGTCCGTGCACTCCACCTTGGTGGGATTGGCCTCGTGGGTGCCGACGGTGATGGTATTCAGGGCGCAGTAGTCCTGGCTCTGGCAGTGATGGGCGCAGTTGGTGACGGTACACTTGATGCTGGTGTTGGGGGTGCAGTCCTTGTTCATAGCGATGATCCTCCTGATGAAGAGTGTTGGCTTTCGCCGCCCTCTAGTGTGCGCAGGAGCGGGCAGGTTATGTACGGCCCGGCCGGGGTAAAAATTTGTCACAGGCGGGTGTGTCCGGCGTCCGGTTTTTGGTGCGGGGCGCGGCGACACAGTGGCCGTCGTGGATTTCTACAAACCGGCGCTGCCGCCGGATGTAGTGCTGGTAGTAGTGTGCGCAGTTTGCGCAAATTTGATTATCCATTGTTGCCCTCCTAAAATATGTTATAAAATTTATGCTATAAAATATATGCTATATCTTATATAGCATATATTTTTCGAGAAATCAAGTGTAAAATAAGCACTAGAAAGCGGGTGATATCATGTCCAATTTAATTGTGGGACGCAAGGAAAAGAAGATCAAAATAAAAAAACCGGACGGATACCATACATTTTCCATACGAATTAAGAGAGAGACAGTGGACAAATTAGATTCTATTGCCAGCAAAACTGGACGAACCAGAAATGAGATTATAGGAATTTTCTTAGAGTATGGTGCCGAGCATTGCATTATAGAAGAAAAAGAGGAGCCGTAAGGCTCCTCTTTCTGTTCCTTTTTATACACCAAGAATCCACGTCGCAAACCGGAAATAGATCAGCAGGGAAAGCGCGTCCACGATGGTGCTGATGAAGGGCGAGGCCATCACCGCCGGGTCAAACCCGATCTTCTCCGCCAGGATGGGCAGCGACGCGCCCACCAGCTTGGCGCAGGCCACCGTCCCCACCAGGGTGCAGCACACCACCGCCGCCACCGCCGGCGTCACCGTGGGGTTGTTCAGCAGCCAGCAGTCCACCACCATCATCTTCACAAAGTTGGCCAGGGCCAGGCACACGCCGCAGATCAGGGCCACCCGGCACTCCTTCCACACCACCCGCAGCAGGTCGGAAAAGCGGACCTCACCCAGGGACAGGGCGCGGATCACAGCGGTGGAGGCCTGGGTGCCGCTGTTGCCGCCGGTGCCGGACAGCATGGGGATATAGGAGGTCAGGATGGGCACAGCCGCCAGGGAGTTCTCAAAATGGGTCAGGATCATCCCGGTGAAGGTGGCGGACAGCATCAGCATCATCAGCCACGGCGTTCGGGCCTTCCAGGTCTCAAACACGCCGGTTTTCAGATACGGCTTGTCGCCGGGCAGGATGGCGGCCATCTTCTCGATATCCTCGGTGGCCTCCTCCTGCAGAACGTCCATGGCGTCGTCCACGGTGACGATGCCCACCAGCCGGTGCTCTGTGTCGACCACAGGCAGGGCCAGAAAGTCGTACTTGTTCAGGGCCTGGGCCACATCCTCCTGGTCGTCCAGGGTGTGGGCGAAGATCACATTGGTGTCCATGATGTCCCCGATGACGTCATCCTCCTCTGACAGGAGGATGGTCCGGATGGAGAGGTATCCCAGCAGGTGGCGGCCTTCGTCGATGACGTAGCAGATGTTGATGGTCTCCTTGTCCGGGCCGGTGCGGCGAATCCGCTTCAGGGCATCCTCCACGGTCATGGTGGCCTTCAGGTCCACGAATTCTGTGGTCATGATGCTGCCGGCACAGTCGTCGGGGTACTTCAGGATCTCGTTGATGCTCTTGCGCATCTCCGGGTCGGAGTGGCGGAGGATCCGCTTGACCACATTGGCGGGCATCTCTTCCACAATGTCCACGGTATCATCCAGGTACAGCTCATCCAGCACTTCCTTCAGCTCCGTGTTGGAAAAACCCTGGATCAGCATTTCCTGCTGGTCACTGTCCAGCTCCACGAACACCTCCGCCGCCTGCTCCTTGGGCAGCAGCCGGAACACCAGGGGCAGCGTCTGCTCATCCAGATCTTCGCACAGCCGGGCGATGTCGGGCGCTTCCAGAGGGAGAAGAAGGTCACGCAGCTCCGCATACCGTTTTCGGGAGATCAGATCCTCGATTTTTTCCAGCAGCTCCTCCCGTTGTTCTTCCTGTTCCAGCATGGGCGCGACCTCCTTTCTGCGTAATCGGACCGGGAACAAGGCTTCATGCGCAGCCCGGCACGCCCTGGGCATGGGCGGGTGCCGTGCGCATGAAGCGTCTGCGCGTCGCTTCCCGGCGTGTACACAGAGACGGGGAAGCAGGCGCGTTTCAGATTTCCGTAATGCTTTTACATAGCAAAAAAGCCCCGACCGCTCCGTCCGGCGCAGTCGGAAACCTCCGGGTCAAAACAGGGGCACTGCCATCAGGCCCTGCTGCCGTTCAAGCTTTAGCTTCACAAGGCGGTGAAATCGCATTAGATGATACCTTCGTGTTCGATATCACCTGTTCAAACCCTCTGATGATGTCTCCATCACTTCGCGGCAGCGATCCATATCCCTGTGGTAGCCTTACCTACCGGACGGTATACAGTTTTTCTGAAACTCTTTCTTCATATTATGCCAAATTCTCCCCCCTGTCAAGGCGACGGAAAAAACTCTGCGGGATTTTACGGAAATCTCCGGGATTCCCTGACGGGATTTTACAATAAGAACACTTTTCCGCTGGAAATCAAGCTTGTGAAGCAACATGCACCGTGATATAATAAGATGTTAAAACCCGGACTGGCAGCAGGTATTTCGGAGAGATGGGCGGGATTTCATGGGTATTCACGACGGACACCGGGAGAAGATGCGCCGGCGCTTTCTGGAGACGGAGCTGGAGGGCTTCGCCGACCACGAGGCGCTGGAGCTTCTGCTGTACTACGCCATTCCGCGGCGGGATACCAATCCCATCGCCCATGCCCTGATGGAGCGGTACGGCTCCCTCTCCGCGGTGCTGAATGCACCGGTGGACGACCTCCGGCAGGTGGACGGCATCGGGGAGAGCGCCGCGATCCTGCTGTCGCTGGTGTCCAAGATCAGCCGCAAGGCCCGCCTGGCGGACGTGTCCCAGGATACGATCCTCAACTCCTCCGAACGGGCGGGGGCCTATCTGCTGGAACAGCTCTCCGGTGAAACGCGGGAGATGGTCTATCTGCTGTGCCTGGACCGGAAGGGAAAGCTGCTGGCCTGCAAACGGGTTGCCGAGGGAGATGTGTCCAGCGCCAGCCTGAACATCCGCAGGGTGGTGGAGATTGCGCTGCGGAGCTCCGCCAGTGCGGCGATCCTGGCCCATAACCACCCCAGCGGCGTGGCGCTGCCCTCTGTGGATGACGAGAGCACGACCCGCCAGGTGCGGGACGCACTGGCCACCATCGGGGTGGCGCTGGTGGATCACATTGTGGTGGCGGACCGGGACTTTGTGTCCATGTCGGACAGCGGGCTTTTGGTGTGATGTAAAGAGGGGACTGCGTCCCCCCTTTGCCCGCAAGGGGCACGCCGCATCCGTAAAGCGGCAAAGCCGCTAACGGCTGCGCAGTAGATTCCCCCTCCCCAGTGACATCGGTCACTGGGGACGCCGCCCAAGGTGGCTGGGTCAAAGTATTTTTGTCAGGCGCATGTCCTGACAAAAATGATTTCAATTTGTTGATCTGCCGGAGGCAGATCAACTGGGGGAAAGCGGCGAAGCGCCGCCTGTGGCGGATTAAGCGACTGCGTCCGCAGACGCGTTTCGGAGCGCAACCGGCGCGCAGCGACGGCTCTTAGCGCGGAGATCCGCTTTCGAGGCAGCGGCGCGATTGGCGGCCCGCTAGGGCCGGGAATCGCAATGCCGCAACGGTGCAAACCACAGGTTTTCCCCTAGACCCCCTTTCCTTTCTGCGGGGGACTGTTTCACTGATGTGTGCATCGAACAAATGTTGCAAAATGGCGGCGGGTGTGGTAGGATGGCCGTGGCCGAAAATCTGTCTGACGCGTGGAGGGACTGCCGCTATGCCGAAGTTTGAAGTCGTTTCTGAATACCAGCCCTCCGGCGAGCCCCGCAAAAGCTCCGCTTTTGTGGGGGCCCCGTGATTGAAACTGCCCGGTCAGGCAAAGCCCGCCCGGGCCGAGGTTTTGGCTGCGCAAAAACGCTCGTGCGCCGTGCCGGCACCGCCCCGCTGGGGCGGCGGCTGATCGCCGGGACGTAAAAGAAAAACATCCGGGGGGATGAGACTATGCCGAAGTTTGAAGTCGTTTCTGAATACCAGCCCTCCGGCGATCAGCCCCAGGCCATTGCCGCCCTGGCGGAGGGCATCGAGAACGGGCTGAAGGAGCAGGTGCTGCTGGGCGTCACCGGCTCCGGCAAGACCTTTACCATGGCCAAGGTCATCGAGGCCGTCCAGCGGCCCACGCTGGTGCTGGCCCACAACAAGACCCTGGCCGCCCAGCTGTGCGCCGAGTTCAAGGAGTTCTTCCCCAACAACGCGGTGGAGTATTTCGTGTCCTACTACGACTACTACCAGCCGGAGGCGTATATCCCCCACACGGACACCTATATCGCCAAGGACGCCTCCACCAACGACGAGATCGACCGGCTGCGGCTGTCCGCCACCTGCGCCCTGCTGGAGCGGCGGGACGTGATCGTGGTGTCCTCCGTCTCCTGCATCTACGGCCTGGGGGAGCCGGACGACTTCGCCAACCTGGTGGTGTCCCTCCGGGTAGGGGCAGAGTGGGACCGGGACGAGCTGCTGCGCCGCCTGGTGGAGATCCGCTACGAGCGCAACGACATCGCCTTCGAGCGGAACATGGTCCGGGTCCGGGGGGACACGGTGGAGATCTATCCCGCCTACTACCGGGACCACGCCATCCGGGTGGAGTTCTTCGGGGACGAGATCGACCGCATCAGCGACTTCAACCCCGTCACCGGCAGTGTGAACCGGGTGCTGAACCATGTGGCCATTTACCCCGCCAGCCACTACGTTACCACCAAGGACAAGATGGACAAGGCCATCAAGGAGATCCGCCGGGAGCTGGACGAGCAGGTTCAATACTTTACAGACAACAACCAGCTGGTGGAGGCCCAGCGGCTCCGCCAGCGGACGGAGTACGACATGGAGATGA
>CAMMCS010000049.1 GCA_946494635.1 uncultured Oscillibacter sp.
ATATCTACTCCGCCGGCGTGGTGCTGTATGAGATGCTCACCGGCCGCCTGCCCTTCGAGGGGGACAGCGCCGTGTCCGTGGCCATCCAGCACCTGAGCTCTATTCCGCTGGCCCCGCGGGAGGTGAATCCAGACATCCCGGAACAGCTGGAGCTGATCTGCCTGAAGGCCATGGCCCCGGATCTGGACAAGCGGTACCCCTCCGCCGATGCCATGATCGCCGATCTGGAGGCCTTCCGGAAAAATCCCGGGGTGAACCTGGATTTTGAGCTCAGTGACCTTCGGGCGGAGGAACCCGACGAGCCTACACAGAAGCTGCACACGCCGCCCACCGGACATCTCGCCCATCGGAACAGCCGGGAGCCTGTCCGGGAGCGCCGCTACGAGGATGACCGCTATGAGGAGAGAGGCCCCTCCCGCCTCAGCGGCGGCAAGAAGGCCGCGCTGATCGCGGGCGGCTCCGTGGTGGTGGTTGTGATTCTGTTCTTCCTGTTCCGGGCCATCTTTGCCTCCTTTGTACCAGCTGTGCCGGACGTCTACACGGTGCCCACGCTGGTGGGCTTGACGGAACAGCAGGCCAAGGAGCACGCCAGTGTGGCGGACGGCACCTTCCAGGTGGTGGTGGCCGGGTCTGAGGCCAGCGACGCCCCTGTGGGTGAGATTATCCGCCAGGACCCGGATCCGGAGACGGAGAAGAAGGGTGAGCTGCCCATCTCTATCAACGTCTGGCTCAGCGCCGGCGAGGACGTGGGCACGATGATCAATGTCACCGATATGACCTATGCCCAGGCGGAGATTTATCTGCGCGACCTGATTGAGGAGTACGAGCTGGTGCTCCAGCCGGAGGAGGAGGCCCAGCAGGACTTCGATGACGAGATAGAGGCCGGCAACATCATATCCACCACTCCTGCGGAGGAAGAGGCCCTCCACAAGGGGGACACCATCACCTTCGTCATCAGCAAGGGCCCCCCGACGGTGCCGCTGATCGACTGTGAGGGCCAGGAGCGCAGCTGGGCCGAGGACCAGCTGAAAAATGTCCTGGGCCTGGAGGTTGAGGTCCATGAGGAGGCCAGCGACACGGTACAGGCAGGCTATATCATCCGCCAGAACCCGGCGGGTACCACTGAGGTGCCCCAGGGCAGCACCGTGGAGCTGTGGGTCAGCACCGGACCGGAGGCGGGAACTGAAACCGGAAGTGGGGAAGAGTTGATTACTGTACCCCTGCCTACGGACCGGAGCTTCGCAACGATTCTTGTAATCCAGGACGGCGTGGAGATCATGAATGAAACGGTGAACTGCGCGGAGTATCAGTACAACTATCCGCTGGTGGTGTCCGGCAGCGGCACCTCCTATGTAGAGATTTATGTGGACGGTGACCTCAGCGCCGCCTCCCAAGAGGTGACCTTTGGTGGGCTGTGAGGGACGGATCCAGAAGGCCCTCAGCGGCTTCTACTATGTGAATACCGGCGCTGAGGTCCTCACCTGCCGAGCCCGGGGCAAGTTCCGAAAGGAGGGCGTCTCCCCCCTGGTGGGGGACTGGGTTGAGGTCCGGGAGCTGGGAAATGGTGAGGGGTTCGTGGAATCCATCCTGCCGCGAAAGAATGATTTCACCCGGCCTGCGGTGGCCAACATCGACCAGTTGGTGGTTATCGCCTCCGGGGCCATCCCGAAAACCGACCCGTTCCTGATCGACCGGGTGGCGTCTATTGCCGCCCTGAAGGGCTGCGATGTGGTGGTACTGCTGAACAAGTGCGACTTGGACAGCGCCGATGACCTGTATGCCATCTACACCGCCGCCGGGTTCCCCACTCTGCGGGTCAGCGCCGAGACCGGGGAGGGCATCGAGGATCTGAAGCCCTTGATTGCTGGAAAGCTATCTGCCTTTACAGGGAATTCAGGCGTGGGCAAATCCAGTATTCTGAATGCCTTGGATCCGGAGTTCAATATCCAGGTGGGGGATGTGAGCCAGGCGCTGGGCCGTGGCCGCCACACCACCCGGCATGTGGAGCTGTTCCGCCTGAGCTGTGGAGCGGACGTGGTGGACTCCCCGGGCTTCTCTTCCTTTGAGACCGACGAGCTGAACCTGGAATTGAAGCACCACCTGCCGGAGACCTTCGTGGAGTTCCGGCCCTACCTGGACCAGTGCCGCTTTGTGGGGTGCAGCCACACCAAAGAGACTGGCTGCGCTGTGCTGGCGGCGGTGCGGGAAGGGAAGATCCAGAAGAGCCGGCACATGAGTTACATCCGCCTGTACGAGGAGCTGAAGCCCCTCCGGGACTGGCAGGAGAAAAAGAGATAACTTCAAAACAGAGTATCCCGCCGAGTCCAGTGATTCGGCGGGATTTTTTTGACATCGCAGGGGGAGGCTAGGAATGAGGAGTTAGGAGTTAGGAATTGCGGTGTCCGGCGGAGCCGGACCAATTCAAACCGTTCCGCCGGAGGCAGAACACAGAAATTCCTAATTCCTCATTTCTCATTCCTAATTGAAGTGCCGCACCATTCCCGCAGAGATGTATATACTGAGAGTGAGAAAGGGGCGTGGAGCGTATGTTTCGCAGAGGCGGCGGATGCTGGATCCTGGGCATCTGCGCGGCGGCACTGGGTGCGGGCATCCTGATCGCGGCCATTTTCCCGGTGGGGGCGCTGATGTTTCTGGTGGCGTTTTTGCTGATTGCCTGCGGCTGCGCCTGCTGCCGGCGCTAGAAAGGAGTCATTGACGATGCGTATTGTAGTGTGGAAGTCCCCCAAGGCTCTCAGCGGGATCCTGCGGAAGCTGTTCAAGATCTCGGCATAACCGGTCCCGGCCAGGCATACAGTGTCAGCAGAGCGAGACTCCGCGGGCATCTGCGGCGGCGCATGTGGGCGGAAGAGGCGGCCTCTTCCGCTCCGCGGCCGTTTCCAGGCGGCGGTCCTCGGAGGACAACGGCCGGGAAAGGAAGGGCGAACCATGGAACTGGAATTGAAAAAGACCTGCCTCGATGCCTATGAGGCAGGAGGCGAGCTGACGCTGACGCAGGAGGAGACAGCGGAGACCATCGTGCCGGACTACTGTCCGGACATCGCGCGGATCATCGAGACCGCCGGCCGGGTGGAGCTCCATACCCGGGAGGTCAGGGACGCCCGTGGATCGGTGTCCGGAGCTGTCCGGGTGACGGTGCTGTACACCCCGGAGGGAGAGGGAGGCATCCGCACCCTGGAATTCGCCATGCCTTTCACCGCGGAGACGGAGGGCAGGGCCCTGCCGGAGTGCGCGGCGCTGCTGGCAGAGACGGCCCCGGAATTCCTGGAGACCCGGATGCTGAATCCTCGGAAGGTGTTCACCCACTGCAAGCTGGTGACACGCCTCACGGCGTTTGTGAAAAAGCCCCTGTGCTTCACCACAGATGTGGAGGCTGGAGAGGATCTGCGGGTGGAGAAGAAGCGGGAGACCCAGCATGCGGTGCTGCTGACCCATATTGCGGAAAAGGATTTCACCTTTTCCGGCCAGATGGACCTCTCTCCGGGCCGGGAGGGCGCGGCGGAGATCCTGACCCATCAGGCCGATGGCACGGTGACAGAGGTCAAGGTGGTTGGCAACAAGCTGGTCTTTAAGGGGATCTTCAATGTGAACCTGCTGTATCGAACGGCGGACGGCCGCTGCTGCGCCGCCTCCGGCGAGCTTCCCTTTTCCCAGATCCTGGAGGTGGAGGGCGCAGCCGAGGGGGGGGAGCCCACCGTGCAGCTGCAAATCACCGGCGCGGAGGCGCAGATCGACGGCGGGGATGATGAGGGCCGGGAGATCGCGGTGACGCTGTATCTACACGCCACGGCCCTGCTGCGCCAGAGCCAGGAGCTGACCCTGCTCAGTGATCTGTACTCCACCGCCTATGACCTGTCCTACGAGGCTGAGCCCCTGGAGTTTACCGGCTTCCGCCAGCAGCTGACCCGGCGGCAGGCGGTGCGGGAGGTATTGGAGATCGGCGTGGTGGCGGAGTCCGTCCTGGCGGTGTCTGTCACCTGCGGGGCAGTATCCGTCAGTCGGGAGGGGGAGGCGACCCTCCTGCGGACAGCGGCCCTGGTTCGGGCACTGTATCTGGACGAGGGGGGCGCGCCGCTGGTGGCAGAGCGGAGCGTGGACGTCTCCTGCCAGCTGGAGCTACCGGAGGGCTGTCGTGTCTCCGCCCGGGCCGCCTGCCGGTCGGAGGTCCAGGGGACACTGGCAGACCGGGGCATTGAAGTCCGCTTCCCGGTGGAATTCCAGGCAGAGGCGGAGAAGAGCGTACGGCGGGTGTGTGTATCCGGGGGAAAAATCGACACGGAGTCCCCCAAGGATCTGGCGGGAGCGCCGTCCCTGGTACTGAGAAGCCTGGGCCGGCAGGAGACCGCCTGGGACCTGGCAAAGCGATATAACACCACCATCCCGGTGATTCTGGCGGCCAACCAGCTGGAGGCGGAGCAGGAGATTCCCGCGGATCAGCTGCTGCTGATTCCCCGGAAGCGGGCTTGAGCCCTTTTGATAGATCCAGCGGCCCATGGCAGACTGGAAAAAGGCCGTGGGTTCCGGCCCGTTCCGTCCGCCCTTTGGGAAGAGGAGGCGCCGATGCCGGACTTTGCGGCGCGTGTGGCGGGTGCCTCTGCCCCTGGAGCTGTTGTATATGCTGGCGGACTTCGCCACGTCCCGGGCCGCCGGTATGCTGGCCTTTGGAAAGAGCGGCCTGTCCGTCCCCCAAAATCCGGGACGGAACTAGGCTGAATGGCGGCGGATCCTGCCAGTTCCGGCCCAAATCAGGCCAACAAGAGAACAAAAGAGCGGAGCTGTATGCTCCGCTCTTTTTTGCGCCGTATGAGTGATCATCCCTCAGAATACCGGGAGAGGAACTGGCGGGTCCGCTCCTCCCGGGGGTGCTCGATGACCTGGCGGGCATCGCCCTGCTCCACGATGACGCCGCCGTCCATGAAGATCACCTGATCCGCCACGTCCCGGGCGAAGGCCATCTCATGGGTGACGATGATCATGGTGGTCCGCTGCTCCGCCAGCTCCCGGATGACCCGCAGCACCTCACCGGTGAGCTCCGGGTCCAGGGCGGAGGTGGGCTCGTCAAAGCAGAGGATGTCCGGGTGCAGCGCCAGGGCCCGGGCGATGGCCACCCGCTGCTGCTGCCCGCCGGAGAGCTGGCTGGGGTAGTGGTCCGCCCGCTCGCTGAGGCCCATCTTCGCCAGCAGCTCCCGGCCGTCCGCCTGGATGTCCTCCAGGATCTTTTTCTTGTTCTCCTTGAAGTCCGGCTGCTCCTGGGCCAGCAGCTCCCGGGCCAGGGTGACGTTTTTCAGGGCCGTGTACTGGGGGAACAGGTTGAAGGACTGGAACACCAGCCCGAAGTGGAGCCGCTTTTTCCGCACCTCGCTCTCCCGCTGGGTGGCGGGGTCGGCGGCGTCGAAGATCAGATTGCCGGCCACGGAGATGGTGCCCTGGTCCGGCTTCTCCAGGAAATTCAGGCACCGCAGCAGGGTGGTCTTGCCGGAGCCGGAGGAGCCGATGATGGCCAGGGCCTGGCCCTGCTCCAGGTCAAAGCTGATATCCTCCAGCACCCGGGTGGCGCCGAAGTGCTTTTCAATGTGATGTACTTCCAGAATTGCCATACAGCGTTTCCCTCCTTACTGAAAGAAGTCCAGCTTCTTTTCCAGCTTGCCCAGCAGCACGGTGACGATGCCGCTGAAGGCCAGATAGTAGACAGCGGTGAAGAACAGGGGCCACACCAGGCCGGAAATGCCGGAGTTGCCCTTCATGAAGGACTCGCCCATCCAGATGACCTCCTGCAGAGCAATGACCCGGGCCAGGGAGGTGTCCTTCACCAGCGTGATGATCTCATTGGAGATGGGGGGGACGATGCGCTTGATCATCTGCAGCAGGGTGATGTGGCGGAAGATCTGGGCCTTGGTCATGCCCAGCACCTGGCCCGCCTCCTGCTGGCCTTTGGGCACCCCCTGGATGCCGCCCCGGTAGATCTCGGAGAAGTAGCAGGCGTAGTTGATGATGAAGGCCACGCACACGGCCAGCATGCGGCCATTTTCACCGCTGGGCCAGGTGAACCACTCCTTCATACCGGGCACATAGAACAGGGCGATGATCTGCAGCACCAGGGGCGTTCCCCGGATGACCCAGACCACCAGGCGGGTTAGCCACCGCAGGGGAGGGATACGGCTCATGGAGCCGAAGCTGATAACCAGACCCAGGGGCAGCGCGCCGATGAGGGTGATGAAGAACAGCTGAAGGGTCTTGAGAAAACCGCTGTTCAGGGCGGACAGCACGGTCTGGAACGTGCTGGAGGTGAAAAATTCGATCATGGTATCGTCCTCTCAAGGTCAGTGTGATGGAGGGGAGAGCCGCCGAAAAGCAGAGCGCGCAGCGCGCGCTCTGCTTTTGGTTGGTGTTCGCAGGGCAGAGGGTCACTCCAGGATCACAGCGTCCTGCAGGCCGTAGGTGGTGGCCACCTTCAGCACGGTACCGTCGGCCACCTTCTCCGCCAGGAAGGTGTTGAAGGCGTCCACCAGGTCGGAGCCCTGCCGGAAGCCCACGCCGTACTCCTCAGAGGGCAGGTCCTGGGCCTCGTTCAGGTTCAGGCTGTAGACCAGATCGGCGTAGCTGGTGCCCTCGCCGGTCATCTCAGCGGCCATCAGCACGTCGATGACGGCGGCGTCGGACGTGCCGGCGGCGACCTCCATCAGGGCGTTGGCCTGGGCCTGGACAGGCACGGTGGCGGCGCCCAGGGCCTCGGCGGCGTCCTCGCCGGCGGAGCCGGACTCGACGGCAATATTCAGGCCCTCCAGGCTGGTCAGGCCCTCGAACTCTGCGGCCCGGTCGGCGGAGTAGACCAGGGTCTGGTAGTTGGTGCAGTAGGGGTTGGACGTGCCCATGGCGGCAACCACGTCCTCAGTGAGGGTCATGCCGTTCCACACGCAGTCGATGGCGCGGGAATCCAGCTCCTCCACCTTGTAGTCCCAGGTGATCTCCTGGAACTCCACGGAGACGCCCAGGCTCTCGGCAAACAGCTTGGCCAGGTCCGCGTCAAAGCCGATCCACTCGTCGCTGCCCTCCTCCTTGTAGTCCATGGGGGCGAAGTAGGTGATGCCCACCACCAGGGTGCCCTTGTCCTGGACGTAGGCCAGGTCGCTCTCAGCGGCGGTATCCTCGCCGGAGGTGTCCTCCGCGGTCTGGTCGTCTGTGGTGGTCTCCTCGTCAGAGGTTCCGCCGCAGGCGGCCAGGGAGAAGGTCATGGCCAGGGCCAGCAAGAGGGCCCAGAGCTTTTTCATGTTTTTCATCGTCAATCCTCCAAATCTCCGAACGGCGGGCCGCTCGTTTCATTACGTTAGCAGTTTACCATACTAAATTGTCTCTGTAAAGCCGCAAAATCAGGCAAGAACGGAGAAGGTGAGGGGAAGATTTTGTATATCTTCGCCAAAAGCAGACGGGCCGTCATACTTCGCCCCCGCCGGACATAGAGATGGAACAAGACTATGGAGCGGAAAAAGGACGGGGTGCTATGAATACCAGTATCTATCAGAATATCGCCACCCGCACCGCGGGGGATATCTACATCGGCGTGGTGGGGCCCGTGCGCACTGGGAAGTCCACCTTTATCAAGCGGTTCATGGAGACCCAGGTGATCCCCAACATTGACAACGTCTACCGCAAGGAGCGGGCCCGGGATGAGCTTCCCCAGAGCGGCTCCGGCCGGACCATCATGACCGCCGAACCCAAGTTCGTCCCGGAGGAGGCCGCCCAGATCCAGCTGCCGGACGGGGGAAACTGCTCTGTGCGGCTTATCGACTGCGTGGGCTACATGGTGAAGGGGGCCATCGGCCAGTTTGAGGATGACGCCCCCCGGATGGTCACCACCCCCTGGTACGACCACGAGATCCCCATGACAGAGGCGGCGGAGATCGGCACCCGGAAGGTCATCGCCGAGCATTCCACCATCGGCATCGTCATTTCCACCGACGGCACCATCTCCGACATCCCTCGGGAGGATTATCTGGAGGCGGAGGAGCGGGTGATCCGGGAACTGCAGGAGCTGGGAAAGCCCTTCGTGGTGCTTCTGAACTCCGCAGATCCAAAGGGGGACCGGGCCCAGGCCATCGCCCGGGACATCGCCTCCCGGTATGAGGTGAACTGCATGGCCGTCAACTGCCTGGAGCTGGACGAGGACGCGGTGGGCGCCATTTTGAAGGCGGTGCTCTACGAGTTCCCCATGCAGGAGCTGGACCTGTTCCTGCCTCCCTGGGTGGACGCCCTGCCCGCCCAGCATCCCATCAAGGCGGGTCTGTACGACGCTGTCCGCCAAAACACCGCCCAGCTCCGCCACATCCGGGAGGTGGAGGGCTTCATCGCTGCCCTGGGCAGCTGCGAAAACATCAGCGAGGCCAGGATCACCGCCATCGACCTGGGCACCGGCGTGGCCGCCGCCCGGCTGGCCCTGCCCCGGGAGCTGTTCTACAAGACCCTGTCGGAGCAGTCCGGCTTTGAGGTGGGGGACGACGGGGATCTCATGAGCCTGCTGACGAAGCTGGCGGCGGTGAAGGCGGAGTACGACAAGGTGGAGGGTGCCCTTCGGGACGTACGGGAGACGGGCTACGGCATCGTGGTGCCGGGTATCGACGAGCTGAAGCTGGAGGAGCCGGAGATCATGAAGCAGGGCGGCCGCTACGGCGTGCGCCTGAAGGCCAGCGCCCCCAGCATCCACATGATCCGGGCGGACATCGAGACCGCCGTCAGCCCCATCGTGGGCAACGAGAAGCAGTCCGAGGACATGGTGAACTACCTCCTGCAGGAGTTCGAGGGGGACACCAGCAAGATCTGGCAGTCCAACATCTTCGGCCGCAGCTTCCACGAGCTGGTGAACGAGGATCTGCAGGCAAAGCTCAAACGGATGCCGGAGGACGCCCGGAAAAAGCTCCGGGAGACGCTGGAACGGATTATCAACGAGGGCAGCGGCGGACTCATCTGCATCATCCTGTAAGGCCCGTGCAACTGCGGAAAAGGGGCGCCGGATCACTCCGGCGCCCCTTGATTTGCTTTTGGGCCCTCTTGGGGACGGCGCTCCGCCCATCACAGCGCTGTGCCGCAGACAGGAAGGTGCAGCCCGGTCATGTCCACACCCTCCAGCTCCAGCAGGAACCGC
Source organism: uncultured Oscillibacter sp. (assembly GCA_946494635.1). Taxonomy (GTDB): domain Bacteria; phylum Bacillota; class Clostridia; order Oscillospirales; family Oscillospiraceae; genus Oscillibacter. The sequence goes on from CAMMCS010000049.1 coordinate 9,155, forward strand.
TTCCGCTCCACACCGCCGGCGTAGCCCGTCAGGCTGCCGCCGCTGCCCACCACCCGGTGGCAGGGGATGAGGATGGAGATGGGGTTGCGGCCAACGGCCCCGCCCACCGCCCGCGGGGATGCGGCAAGCCCACGCTGCCGCAGGGCCTCAGCCAGGGCACCGTAGGTGGTAACAGTGCCGCAGGGGATTTCCAACAGCTGCTGCCACACCGCCTGGCGGAAGGGTGTCCCCTTCGGGGAGAGGGGCGGCAGCGGGGGAAGGGGCGCTCTGGCAAAATACGCATCCAGCCAGTCTCTGGCTGCGTCAAATACTGACAAGCTTTTTTCCTTTGCAGTAGCTGCAAGCCCAGCGGCATAGTATTTCTGACCTTCCAGCCAGAGGCCGGTGAGAGCGGTCCCGTCGGAGGCCAGGGTCAGCAGCCCCACCGGGGAGGGAAGCGTGGTTACAAAGCACATGGGCGTTGCCTCCTTTTCTAGATGTCTTTATGATAACCGAACACATGTACGATGTCAAGCCCTTTCCAAAACGCCGGATGCCGCCCTTGCATCCGGCGGCTGGGCGTGATACCATAGAGCATGATAGAGACATCTGCAGAAAGGGAGAGAGACATATGCTGCTGGCCATTGATGTAGGAAATTCCACCACCTCCGTGGGGCTGTTTGACCGGGACAAGCAGCTGCGGTTCCTGGCGTCCCTGGACACGGACAGCCGCAAGACCGCGGACCAGATCGGCATTGACCTGATGAACCTGTTTACCCTGTACCACCACCGGTTTGAGGAGGTGACAGGGGCGATCCTGTGCAGCGTGGTGCCGCCGCTGAACTTTATGATGGAAAAGGCCCTGACCCGGCTGCAGGGGCGGCCCCCCATGGTGGTGGGCCCCGGCGTCAAGACCGGCCTGAATATCCGGCTGGCGGTCCAGTCCCAGGTGGGGGCGGACATTGTGGCGGACGCTGTGGCAGCCCTGGAGAAGTTCCAGCCCCCCATCGTCACCATCGACATGGGTACTGCCACCACCGTGGGTGTCATCTCTGAGGGGCGGAACTATGAGGGCGGCATGCTGCTGCCGGGCGTTAACGTGTCTCTGGAGGCCCTGAGCCGCCGGGCGGCCCAGCTGCCGGCCATCTCTCTCCAGCACCCCAAGGTGCTGATCGGAAAGACCACGGAGGACTGCATGCGCTCCGGCATCGTCTACGGCACCGCCGGCATGCTGGACGGGATTATCGACCGGATCCGGGAGCAGTTCCCGGGCCGGACAGTCAGCGTAGTGGCCACCGGCGGCAACGCCCCGGTGATCGTGAAATACTGCCGGAATCCCATCGTCTACGACAAGTACCTGCTGATGGACGGCCTGTGGGCGATTTATCAGAAGAACAAGTGAGGAATGATACTTAGGAGTTCGGGATTATCTGGAAATGAGACAGGCTCGGTGATGGAGGAATAGATCATGAAGCGGCAACTGCAAGGCATTGCACTGCTCCTGTTCGGCATTCTGTTAGGGATTGCCGAGGGGGATTTGAACAGCTATCTTGTGTATCATTTTGAAGCATTTCCCTTTGCCGCAGTCGGCCTTGTCATTGGCCTTGTTGGATTGATTTTCGTCTTTAAACGGGAAAAAGACAGATAGCGCCAATATTAACCAGAAAGAGATCACCTATTTCGGGTGATCTCTTTCTGGTTTTGCTCTTCTTTGGGCCGCTTGTATTAAGGCCAGATCCGGCATTGCCGGACCCGCTTTTTGTCAAGCCATTCAGCGGCCCTGTCAATCCTTAATTGAATTTGTAACCAAACTGCTTCAGCACGCTGACGACGCTGCCGTTGCGGAAGTCCATGCCAATCCGGTCCATCAGCCGCAGGGAGGAGGGATCCCCCTGGACGACTCTGGCCACGCCGTCCTTGGTGGTCAGCGAGACCTTGCAGCCCAGCCGGTGCACGATGGCCTCCGTCATGGCGTTGTACTTGCCCAGGGGATAGGTGAACACCTGGGGCGTGGTGCCGACCTCCGTGGTGATC
>CAMMCS010000050.1 GCA_946494635.1 uncultured Oscillibacter sp.
GACACCCGGCTGCGGTCGATCTCCCTGCCGTAGGCCCGCTGGAGGCTCTTGCTGATGGGGTGGCTGGAGGCGCTCTCCGCCAGGGCGGCGTACTCCACCAGCTTTTCATTCTCCAGCTGGCTGTGGTGGATGCCGTTGACCTCGAACACGCCCTGGGTCAGGGTGCCGGTCTTGTCGAACACCACGATCTTGGCCTGGGACAGGGTCTCCAGGTAGTTGGAGCCCTTCACCAGCACGCCGGCGTTGCTGGCCCCGCCGATGCCGGCGAAGAAGGAGAGGGGGATGGAGATGACCAGGGCGCAGGGACAGCTGGCCACCAGGAAGGTCAGGGCCCGGTAGATCCAGGTCTCCCATCCGGCATCCAGACCCAGGCCGAACATCCGCACCAGGGGCGGCAGGATGGCCAGGGCCAGGGCGGCATAGCAGACGGCGGGGGTGTAGATCCTGGCGAAGCGGGAGATGAAGTCCTCAGACCTGGACTTGCGGGAGGAGGCGTTCTCCACCAGATCCAGGATCTTGGAGACCGTAGACTCCCCGAACTCCTTGGTGGTCCGGATCTTCAGCAGGCCGGTCATATTGATGCAGCCGCTGATGATCTCGTCCCCGGCCTTCACCTCCCGGGGCAGGGACTCGCCGGTGAGGGCGGCGGTGTTCAGGGTGGAGGCGCCCTCCACCACCGTGCCGTCGATGGGCACCTTCTCGCCGGGCTGCACCACGATGACGGTGCCGATGGCGACCTCGTCCGGGTCCACCTGCTCCAGCTTCCCGTCCTGTTCGATGTTGGCGTAGTCCGGCCGGATGTCCATGAGCTCGCTGATGTTCCGGCGGCTCCTGCCCACGGCGTAGCTCTGGAACCACTCGCCCACCTGGTAGAACAGCATGACGGCGATGGCCTCCAGGTAGTCCCCGTTCTCATACACCGCCAGGGCCAGGGCCCCCAGGGTCGCCACGGCCATCAGGAAGTTCTCGTCAAAGACCTGGCCGTTGCGGATGCCCTTGAGCGCCTTTTTCAGGATGTCGTGGCCGATGATGGCGTAGTCCACCAGGTAGCAGGCCAGCCGCACCCACCGTCCGGCGGGGCCCAGCCCGTCGAACAGCGCCGGGCCCGTGGCCTGGAGCACCAGCAGCAACAGGGCGGCGGCCAGGATGCGCCACAGCATGGTCTTCTGCTTCTTCGTCATGCCGCTGCCGGGCCGGGCGCCGATCAGCTGGAGAATGGCGGCCAGGACCGCCACCACGATCAGCAGGCCGCTTTCAAACACTTCTTGCATGGAGATCGTCCTTTCGGATTTAATTCAATCACTGTTTAATCGTTCTTGGAAAAGAGCGCCCCGCAAGCAGCAGCTCTTGGGGCGGCTTCGAGGGGGGAGAGACGTCTCACAGGAAGATCTCGCAGTCGTCCTCCACCTTTTTGCAGTTCTTCCGCACCTGCTCCATGACGGCCTTGGGGTCCTGGCCCTCGTCAAACTCCACGATCATCTTCAGGGCCATGAAGTTCACGGTGGCAGCGGCCACGCCGGGGGTCTTCCGGGCGGCCTCTTCCATCTTGTTGGCGCAGTTGGCGCAGTCCACGTCGATCTTGTAGGTCTTTTTCATGGGAAGGACTCCTTTCAAATGAAGGTTGGGAAAATAATTAAGTAATTGTTTAATTGTAAGAACAGCATACACCCAGGTAAGGAGGATGTCAAGAGGGGGAGGAGATTTTTTTGAGCGTGGGGAGCGGAATTAGGAGTTAGGAATGAGATTCGGGATTTCCGCAGAATACGGCGTAGGGGCCGACCTGTGTGTCGGCCCGTTTTTCGATGACGGAACGGACCCGTTCCCCGCCGTAGGGGCGGCAATCTGCCGCCCGGGGGATGGATGCAGAGTGTGCAGAGTGAAGAGTGGAGAGTTGAGATACCAACGATCTCTTCACTCTCCACTCTCAACTCTTCACTCTGTTATTGGGCTTCCCACTCCGCCCTGTGTTTCTCCCACCACGCCGGGAAGGCCGGGTCCTTGGGGGAGAGAGTGGGGGTGATATGTCTGCTAATCCTGGTTGTGTCATTCCGTTCTTTGCTGAATGGGATGTTGATGGGCTATTCAGATGTTGCGCCCAAATATAATAATTTTAGGATATGCGCCTGCTCTCGTGTCCAGTTATTCCCCAAATATGTTTTGGAAAAACTTTCCATTTATTGATCTACCGTAAAATGTGTCCCTGCATGAACAGAATAAAGTTGGCCATAGAGATATTCTATATTCCGTTTATTTTTGAGCAACAAATCTTTATCAAAATGAATGGGAACATCTTCATTTCCATCATATCCCATATTGATTAGAAACAACTGTGCTCTGGCAATCGACATTGTATCCTTTTTCGCCAAGCACCGATTGAAGATGGCCTGGACATTGGCCTCGTTGAGTTCCTGCGGCTTGAATTTATTTGACTCTGCCAACAGAGTTTCAAATTCATCATCATCAAAAAAGCCCACAACACAAGCCCCCTGCCGCGCCTTCAGCGGCGCCAAATTTTTGTTGTTTTTCCTATCATACAATACCGGCCTGCCCTTTGCAAGGCCGGCGGCGGAGATTTTCCCAGTTTCGGCAAACCGACGGAGTTTGGGTCATCACTCCTCGTCTTGAAAAGGGCCGCGCATAGGTTTTCCTTGTATTGCGTGGGGAAAACTGGTATAATAACTCTATCTTTTGGCATTGCTGGGGGTATGACTGTGCTGCATTACTTACAGGGGCTTTTTCAGGCACTGGACATGGTCTCGATCCTGGACGCCATTCAACGTGTTGCGGCCATCCTGCTCTGCATTTCGGTGCATGAGACCTGCCACGGCCTTGCGGCCCTGGCCCTGGGGGACCCCACCGCCAGGCGGCAGCACCGGCTGAGCCTGAACCCCCTGCGGCACATTGACTGGCTGGGCCTTGCCATGATGTTTGTGTTTTCCTTTGGCTGGGCGAAGCCTGTGCAGGTGAATCCGCGATATTTCAAAAATCCCAAGTGGGGCATGGCGCTGACCGCCCTGGCGGGGCCGGTGTCCAACCTGCTGCTTGCGGTCGTGCTGCTGTATTTGGAAAAGTGGTATCTGATGCTGGGAATCTATACATGGATCGGGGACATCCTGTTCAATTTCGCGATGGAGGCCTGCGCCCTCTCGCTAGGGCTGGGGATCTTCAACCTGATCCCGATTCCGCCGCTGGACGGGTCCAAGGTGCTGGGGGCCCTGCTGCCGGACCGCCTGTACTTCAAGTTCATGCAGTATGAGCGGTTCGGGTTTCTGCTGCTGCTGGTGCTGTCCTTTGCTGGCATCGGCAGCCATTTGATCGCCGACTGCATCATCGCGGTGTATGATGTGATGTATCGTTTGGTTTTTTGAGGTGAACCGGATTGGAAAATCCCGTATTCAAGCTGGAAAAGGTTGTCCGCGGCAGGGCGGAGGAAGAGATGCAGGATTTTGAGGGCCCGCTGGATCTGATTCTCTATCTCCTGGGCCGCAATAAGATGGAAATTCAGGACATCTCCATCTCTCTGATCTGCGATCAGTATATGGCGTGGCTGGCCCGCCGGCAGGAGCTGGATCTGGAGGTGGCCAGCGAGTTTGTCACCATGGCCTCTCAGCTGGTGTACATCAAGACGCGAATGCTCCTCTCCATCGAGGATGAGGAGGCCCAGAGCGAGATGGACGCCCTGATCGCCTCCCTGGAGGAGCGGAAGCGGAACGAGAGCTACGCCAGGGTCAAGACCATGGCCGCCCGGCTGGGGCCTCTGGGGGAATTTGGCCGGAATATCCTCACCCGCCCGCCGGAGCCGGTGAAGCGGGGCAAGATCTACGAGTACGACCAGGAGCCGGCGGATCTGGTGCTGGCCATGGCGGAGATCCAGAGCCGGGCGGAACGGTCCCTGCCGCCGCCGCAGTCCGCCTTTTCCGACATTGTCCGCCATGAGCCCTATCCTGTGGAGAGCAAGGCCCGGGAGATCCTCCGCAAGCTGCGGGACCACGGCGTCACCCGGTTTTTGCTGCTGTTCCGCGGCAGCCGCAGCCGCAGCGAGGTGGTGGCCACCTTCCTTGCGGTGCTGGAGCTGTGCCGGGCCCACATCCTGCATCTGGCGGGCTCCCAGCAGGACTGCACGGTGCGGCAGGAGCGGGAGATGCCCGACGACATGAAACTGTGAGAGAGGAATCTGTCCCATTATGGAGATGAAAGAAATCGAATCAGCGGTGGAGAGTATTCTCTTCGCCTCCGGCGAGCCGGTGCAGACGGACCGGATCTGCGTGGCCCTGGAGCTGGACCGCCCTACGGTGGAGCGGGTGCTCCAGCAGCTGATGGACGGCTACGCCTATGAGCGCCGGGGCATCCGCCTGCTGCGGATCGAGGATGCCTGGCAGATGTGCTCCGCGCCGGAGTACGGGGATGTGATCCGCCGGGCCTTCGAGATCCGAAAGCCCGCCAAGCTCAGCCAGCCGGCGCTGGAGGTGCTGACCATCATCGCCTACTACCAGCCCACCACCCGGGCCTATGTGGACCAGATCCGGGGCGTGGACAGCGCCTATACCATCAGCCTGCTGCTGGACCGGAAGCTCATTGAGGAGTGCGGCCGGCTCCAGGTCCCGGGCCGGCCTCGCCTGTACCGGACTACAAAGCAGTTCCTCCGGGCCTTTCACCTGACCAGCCTGGACGACCTGCCGGAGCTGCCGGATCTGGGAGGCGAGGGCCAAATGCGGATCAATGAGGACGGTCAGATTGTGGATCCCGCGGAGGAGGCGGAGATCACCGGCGCGGACACACCGGAGACGGCGGGCCCCATGGAGGAGGACCGGGAGGACTGAGACCCGGCAGAGCAAGGGGAGGGATGAACGTTGCTTGGACTTTGGATCGCCCTGGGCGTGCTGGCGGCGCTGATCCTTCTGATCTGGCGGCTGCGGCTGGGAGTGCTTGCGTCCTTTGGCGGCGGGCAGGTCACTGTGGACCTGCGGATCGGCCCTTTCCGCATCCGGCTGACGCCCCGGCAGAAACGCGAAAAAAGCCGGAGCAAAAAAACCGGGAAACCGGGCAAGCTGAAAGCGCCGGCGGAGACCAAAAAGAAAATTCCCCGCCCCACGGCGGCGGATCTGAAGGATGCCTGGCGGACGCTGTGGCCCGCGGCCAGGCGTGCGCTGGAGCGGACCCGGCGGGGGATCCGCGTGGCGCCGCTGCGGGTCTCCGTCACGCTGGGCGGCGGCACAGACCCGGCCGCGGCGGCGGAGCTGTATGGCGGCCTCTGCGCCCTGGTCTGGACCGGGATGCCGGCGCTGGAGGCGCTGGTGGAGGTGCCGGATCCCCAGATCCACATTGGGATCGACTTTGACGCGCCGGCCACGGACTGGGAGGGGGAGTTGGGGGTTTCCCTCCGGATGGGAACGCTGATTGCCATTGGCCTGCGCCTGGGGATCCCGGTGCTGAAATGGCTCCAGACATATTTCAAGAAGCAGGAGAGCCGGCGGAATGCCGCTTCGGCGGCGGAGTATCCGGCCGCATGACAGGAAAGGATGGTTTATCCCATGGAAGAGACCAAGGACACAATGAACGCGATGGACACGAAGGAGCGGAAACGCCCCTTGAACGACCTGCTGCGCATCACGATGGACAAGGTCCACGAGATGGTGGACACCAACACCATTGTGGGCGAGCCCATCGCCACGCCGGACGGGGTAACCCTGATCCCCATTTCCCGGGTGAGCCTGGGCATTGGCTGCGGCGGCGGCGACTACGGCAAGGTCCAGCCCAAGGACTTCGGCGGCGGCAGCGGCGCCGGCGTGAAGATCGAGCCGGTGGCGTTCCTGGTCATCAAGGACGGGACGACCCGTGTGCTGCCGGTGGCCATGCCCGCCATGACCACCCTGGACCGGGTGGTGGAGCTGGTGCCGGATCTTGTTGACAAGGTGGAAAAATATTTCGACAGAAAAGACGAGACGCCGGCTGAGTAAGCGGGGCATACTACCATCACCAAACGAATGAGGTGATGGTCTTTGCGAATCCTGCTCCGGCGACTTCTGGGCCTGGGAGCCGCCCTGTTGATCCTGTATGGGGTATTCCCCAGCCACGGGTTTGCGGTCAGTACGTCTGCCTCGGCGGCCATCCTGATGGATGTGGGCAGCGGCCGGGTGCTTTATGAGCACAACGCCGACCAGCGGATGCGCATTGCCAGCACCACCAAGATCCTCACGGCGCTGGTGGCCATCGAGCAGGGGAACCTGCGGGATCTGGTGACGGTTTCCCAAGAGGCGGCCTATACGGAGGGTTCCTCCATGTACCTGAAGGTGGGGGAGGAGCTGACGCTGGAGACGCTGCTCTACGGGCTCCTGCTCTGCTCCGGGAACGACGCCGCCGTGGCCATTGCGGAGCACATCGCCGGCTCGCAGGCGGGCTTTGCCCGGCTGATGAACCAAAAGGCGGCGGAGATCGGCATGGAGAACTCCTCCTTTTCCAACCCCAACGGGCTGGACGCGGAGGGCCACTACTCCACCGCCCGGGACATGGCCCGCCTGGCCTGCGCGGCGGTGGAGAATGAGACGCTGGTGCGCCTGGCATCCACCCGCAGCGTCACCATCGGCGGCCGGACCATGACCAACCACAACAAGCTGCTGAGCCAGATCGAGGGGTGCATCGGCCTCAAGACCGGATATACCATGGCGGCAGGGCGAACGCTGGTGAGCTGCGTGGAGCGGAACGGGCAGCGGATGGTGGCGGTGACCCTACAGGACGGAAACGACTGGGCGGATCACCAGGCGCTGTATGAGTATGGCTTTTCCGCCTACCCGGCCAAGCTGGGGGCCTCCCTGGGCCAGACGGTTCGGCAGGAACCGGTGGAGCATGGCATGCTCTCCTCCGTGCCTCTGGTGGCGGCGGACAGCTTTGCCTGGCCCCTGGCGGCAGATGAGACACTGGAGACCGCCGTGGAGCTGGACGGGCCCCTGCGGGCCCCGGTCCGGGCCGGTGACCGGGCGGGAGAGCTGGTATTCACCGTAAACGGAGAAGAGGTGGGCCGGGTAACGCTGCTGTGCGGCGCGGACGTGGCCCCCCGGATGGAGAGCGCCCTGAGCGTGCTGAAGCAGGGGCTGCCGGGATAGGGAAGAGGATGAGATGGAAGAGCGTTTGCAGAAGCTGCTGTCCGGGGCCGGGGTCTGTTCCCGCCGGGCGGCGGAGGACTATATCGCCGCCGGCCGGGTGACGGTGAACGGCGCGGCCGCCGTCCTGGGACAGAAGGCGGACCCGGAGCGGGACGAAATTCTGGTGGATGGACGGCCCCTTGCACCCGGGGCCGGGCCTGTGTACCTGATGCTGAACAAGCCCCGTGGCTATGTGACGACCCTCGCTGACGAGAAGGACCGGAGGACGGTCGCATCATTGGTGGCGGACTGCGGCGTGCGGGTGTACCCGGTGGGGCGGCTGGACCTGGACTCCGAGGGACTGCTGCTGCTGACCAACGACGGGGACTGGGCCCAGGGAATCCTCCACCCCAGCCACGAGGTGGAAAAGACCTATCACGTCTCCGTGTTTGGCCCTGTGCGGGGCGCGGCGGAGCGGCTGTCCGCCATTACGGAGCTGGAGGGGGAGCCCATCGCCCCGGCAAAGGTGGAAGTCCTGCGGGAGACTGCCCGGACGGCGGTGCTGGCGGTGACGATCCATCAAGGAAAGAACCGGCAGGTCCGCCGGATGTGCGCCCGGTGCGGCCTGACGGTGAAGCGGCTGCGCCGGGTTCGGGAGGGAACCCTGGAGTTGGGAGATCTCCCGCCTGGCAAGTGGAGGCGCTTGACAGACAAGGAAATCCAGGAATTGCGCGGTATATCTTGACCTGCGGACGGCTCTGCGCCGGCGGGGGAACCGTCTCCCGGCCTGTGGCTGCGGAGGCGGCTGATTTTCTGCCCTGCGGGAGCCTGTTGCCGGAAAATCGGTTTGAAATTCAGTAGATCTGTGGTACAATAGCCCCAGTGCGGTTTCCACGCACAAACACGTTCACTCCCTGGGACCGCAGGGGCGTGAGATGGAGGAAGCAGTCGTGGCAAAGAGCGTTTTACATAGGATCGAGAGTGGGATGCCGACCTTTTCCAAGGGGCAGAGGCGAATTGGGGAGTATATCCTGACAAATTCCGACAAGGCGGCCTTTATGACGGCCAGCAAGCTGGGCAGGCTCTCCGGTGTCAGCGAGTCCACGGTGGTGCGCTTCGCGTCAGAGCTGGGATATGATGGTTACCCCAGCATGCAGCGGGCACTGCAGGAGATGATCCGCAGCCGCCTGACCTCCACCCAGCGGATCCAGGCGGCGGACGACCAGTTCGGCGGCCAGGATGTGCTGGCGGCGGTGATCCAGTCCGATATGGAAAAGCTGCGCCAGGTGGCCGCCGAGGCGGACCGGGCGGAGTTCGGCAAGGCCGTTGACCTGATTCTGGGGGCCCGGCATGTGTATATCCTGGGTACCCGGAGCTCCTATTTTGTGGCGGGGTATCTGAACTTCTACCTCCACCTGCTCACCGGCAATGTGACGCTGGTGCAGTCCAACGCGGCGGGGGAGATCTTCGAGCAGCTGCTGCGGATCGGCCCCGGGGACGTGATGGTGGCCATCAGTTTCCCCCGGTACTCCAAAGTCACCATGAACACCGTGCAGTTTGCCCGGGATCGGGGGGCCACCATCGTGGCCATCACGGACAACGAGCTGTCCCCTGTCTATCAGATGGCGGACGCCGCCCTGCTGGCCCCCAGCGAGATGATCTCCTTCGTGGACTCCATGGTGGCGCCGCTGTCCCTCATCAACGCCCTGCTGATTGCGGTGGGCCGCAGGATGGGCACGGACGTGGCCCGTACCTTTGGGGAGCTGGAAGACATCTGGAACCGGTATGGCGTGTTTGGGAAGATGGACGATGAGTAAGCAGGTTGTGGTGATCGGCGGCGGTGCCGCCGGCATGATGGCCGCCATTTCCGCCGCAGAGCGGGGGGCGGCCGTGACGCTGCTGGAGCCGGGCGAGCGGCTGGGCAAAAAGCTGAACATCACCGGCAAGGGCCGGTGCAACGTCACCAACAACGCGGACACCCAGACCCTGCTGGCCAACGTGCCCCGGAACGGCAAGTTCTTATACAGCGCTTTCTCCCGGTTCGACGGCCGGGACGCCATGGCGTTTTTCGAGTCCATCGGCGTGCCGCTGAAGACCGAGCGGGGGAACCGGGTGTTCCCGGTCAGCGACCGGGCTTTTGACGTCAGCGCCGCCCTGGAGCGGCGGCTGAGGGCCCTGCGGGTCCGCCTGGTCCGGGATCGGGCGGTGTCCCTGGAGCTGGACGGCGGCGCCGTCACCGGCGTCCGGGGAGAGCGGGGCGCCTATCCTGCCGGAGCGGTGATTTTAGCCACCGGCGGCGTCAGCTATCCCGCCACCGGCTCCACCGGCGAGGGCCATCGGATGGCCCGGGAGGCAGGCCACACGGTGACGCCCCTCCAGGGCTCCCTGGTGCCCCTGCGGGACTATGGGCTGGGGCGGGCCCTCCAGGGCCTGAGCCTGCGGAACGTGGGCCTGACGGTGTATGAAAACCAGAAGAAGATCTACACGGACTTCGGGGAGCTGCTGTTCACCCACTTCGGTGTCAGCGGACCCCTGGTGCTGTCGGCCTCCGCCCATATGCGGCACTTTGACAAAAAGGCCTACCGGCTGGAGATCGATCTGAAGCCGGCTCTGGACGAACAGGCACTGGACAAGCGGCTGCTGCGGGACTTTGAGAAGTACGCCAACCACGACTTCTGCAACGCCCTGGACGACCTGCTGCCCCAGAAGCTGATCGGCGCGGTGGTGGAGCGGACGGAGATCCCGCCCCACCAGAAGGTCCACGACCTGACCCGGGAGCAGCGGCACCGGCTGGGCCAGGTGCTCAAGCACTTCTCCGTGGACATCGCCGGCCCCTGCCCGGTGACGGATGCCATTGTCACCTCCGGCGGTGTGAAGGTGGGAGAGATCGACCCTAAAACAATGGAATCAAAGCTTGTAAAGGAATTATACTTTGCGGGAGAAATCATGGATGTGGACGCCTACACCGGCGGCTTCAACCTCCAGATCGCCTGGGCCACCGGCCGGGCGGCGGGGATCGCCGCGGCGGAGCGGGCCTCGTCCGGACAAGAGGAAGAGGACAGATGAAGAAAACCATTCGTGTTGCCATCGACGGCCCCTCCGGCGCGGGGAAGAGCACCCTGGCCCGGAGTGCGGCCGCCCGGCTGGGCTATTTGTATGTGGATACCGGGGCCATCTACCGCACCATCGGCTGCGCCGCGGCCCGGCGGGGCATCGACCCCGGGGACCAGGCCGCCGTGGTGGCCATGCTGCCGGCGCTCTCCATCAGCCTGACCTATGGGGAGGACGGCCTTCAGCACATGGCGCTGAACGGGGAGGACGTGACGGCGGAGATCCGCCTGCCGGAGATGTCCCGCTACGCCTCCCAGGTCTCCGCCTACCCGGAGGTTCGGGCATATCTGCTGGAGATGCAGCGCCAGCTGGCCCGGGAGCACAGCGTCATCATGGATGGCCGGGACATCGGCACTGTGGTGCTGCCGGACGCAGAGGTGAAGGTGTTCCTCACTGCCTCGGCGGAGGAGCGGGCCCGGCGGCGGATGCTGGAACTGCAGCAGCGGGGGACGCCGGAGTCCTATGAGGACATCCTCCGTGCCATCGAGGAGCGGGACTGGAACGACACCCACCGCTCCGCCGCGCCGCTGCGGCAGGCGGAGGACGCGGTGGTGCTGGATACCACGGACCTGGACTTCGCCCAGAGTGAAGCGGCGCTGCTGGGTATCATCCGGGAGAGGACGGGAGCATGAGAGAACAGATGGATCAGACAAAGCCGGAAACCGGGCTGCCGGAGAAAAAGAAGCCCCTGAACCACTTTTTCGTAGTGGTCTACTATCTGGTGCGCCTGGTGGCGGACATCTTCCACCCGGTCACCGTCATCGGGCGGGAGAACCTGCCGGAGCACGGCGCCCTGCT
>CAMMCS010000051.1 GCA_946494635.1 uncultured Oscillibacter sp.
CTCAATAACCGCCGAAACTCGTGCCTCCCCGGTCGAGGTGACCTGGTCCGTCCACGTCACTGTTGTTCCCGGGGCAGGAGAAGCTGTCAAGACGCCCATTGTGTCATCCCCGGAAGTACCATCTTTATCCAATACTTCAATGACTACTTCGGAGTTGTCCTGCCGCGCGAAATAAATAGTATTAAAGGGCTCGGAATATTCATCACCAAACTCCGCCTGCTCTTTTCCCCAGAAAATAGATTTCGTTACATTCTTAGGTGCTTGATTGTCTTTCCAATGATTCTGGTTGATGTATGTCAGGCCATCCACAGAGATTTTGAGATAAATATCACTCTCATCGTCAAAGGGATCCTTATTGGCACAACTTGTAATGTCGATTGCCGTGATCTTGTGGGTATAGTATGGGTTGAAAACATAAGTGTGTGAAAAATCACCCAAACCATTCAAATGCGTGTCGATGAAGAAAGCCGGATCAGACCAATAAATACCCTCGTAAAGCGGTCCGTCATCGGGATCGTCTTTAATCCAGGGAAGCGTACAAGAACTATCTGTATAAGTATCTCCATGGAAATGTCCCCAGTCATTATAGGTATGTCCCGCGCCTCCTGTATCGTAGCGCCGATTCCATAGTTCATCCATAGAAATTAGAGCATAGTCATATACTTGAACATAGCTGCCTGCCGTGTTGGTCGGCATAACTGATGCTCCTTCTGTGAAACGAAAAACGATCCCATCGCCTCCATTGGCAGCACTTCCATCATAGGCTTTTACTCCATGACCGGCATCTGTTCCAATTCCATTGGCAGAAATATAGAGGGAAGGACGATATCCATCCAGCAAAATACCGCCATCAATATTGTCTGAGCCGGAAGTGATATTGGGATCATTGCTGTATTGATACCAATGATTATGCGCTTGAGTCTCCATCAACTGAAGGCACCCATATTCAGTCCCGTCTTTTTGAATTGCCAGAATACATCCTTCAAGATCATTTTCATGCTTTTCCAAATTGATTGGGCCGTCATCCCGCGGATAATAAAAATCATACTCTATAAAATAATGGGTCAGCGTTTCTCTTACAGAAAAATAAGCAGAAGGATTTTGGGGATAGTTTTCGAGGTTTTCCCAATTATTGTCCCCGCGCCAGTCTCCATCATAATCAAAGCGAGTTGGAATATCCGCCCGCGTTAGATAAGTTTCGTTTACATCCTGGTAAATCGTAGGGGCCCAGTATTCTGCAAGACCTCGATACTGCTCAGAAGGCAGCGCTTCAATCGCTGCTGCCGGAATGACGCAGATGGTAAGTGCCGTTATAAAAGCAAAAACTCGTTTCATGGAATGCGTTCCTTTCTGACTGGTCAACAGAGTAGCCCCCTGATGAGTAGTCACATATAATTTGAAAGCGAACGGACTCGTGAAGTTCTGAATGCCCATTCGGGTCCCGAATTGCATCTGTATAAAAGACCTTTACGCCGAACTCCGACAGCATTCGAAAAACATCTGCGCTTGGGCAGTCGTCCGTCCGGCTGTCGGAGACAGAAATCACAGCATACCGGGGCCGCAGCATCTCCAGAAGGCGGGGAGTCAACGCATCCCGGTGTCCGTGGTGGGGCATCTTCATGACCGTGCAGGGGGAAAGGCTGTGCTTCTCCCAGCAGGCGGCGTACACGTCCCCGGGCAGTTCGACGTCTGCCCCCTCACAGGACAGCCGCAGTCGGATGCTGGTGTTGTTGATGAAGCCGTCCAGCTCGTCCAGGTCCTCCCCGGCGGCGGTCCCGTTCAGGGCGGCGGACCAGATCTCCGCCTGCCGCTGCTGAAGGCGCGCCTCCTCCAGATAGATCCCCACATTCAGCTGAGGCGTCAGCTGACGGCTGTCCTGCGTCTTTTGGATCAGCCGGATCTGAGTGCCCTGCGTGCGCAGGCGGTCCAGCGCCTCCAGATAGATGTTCAGCGACTGCATCAGGCATCTGGCGCCGGCGGACCAGCCGGCCGGGACCGACAGCTGTTTTCCCCAGGCCTCCTCCGGCGGGAGGTAGTTGGTCCAGAGCTCCTGCACCCGGATGCCAGGCAGCAGTCGGGCCAGTCCGCCGGCGTGATCCAGGTGCAGATGGGTCAGCACCAAAAGGTCCAATGCCTCCACGCCCTCCCGGCGGAGATAGTCCGCCGCAGAAATCCGCAGGCCGTCGGGCCGGGACTGCCCCACATGGACGTCTCCGCAGTCCACCAGCATGGAAAAAGACGCCTCCGTGTCCCGGACCAGAATGGAGTCCCCGTACCCTACATTGATGAAATCAATTTGCAGCATCCGCGCCACCGCCTTTGAGCACGTGGAGCTTGCGGGTATCCAGGCGCAGCTGCACATCGCCGGTGCGGGCGCCGGTCAGGTCCACGTTGGCGTCGTCGATGACGAACACCTCCGTGCCCACCCGCACCCAGTAACGGATCATGCGCCCCAGGAAGCTGTAGTTCTCGATGACGCCATGGAGCGCCGTGCCCTCCGGTGCAGTCTCATCCGCCCCCAGGATGCGGATGCACTCCGGGCGGACCACCAGCGTTACGGCCTCGCCGTCCCGGAAGTCTCCGCCCTCGTCCACCCGCAGGCGCATGCCCAAGTGGTCCACGGTGAGCCCACCGTCCGCGTCCCGCCGGGCGGTGCCCTCCAGGAAGTTCACCGTGCCCACGAAGTCCGCCACAAAGCGGGTGGCAGGGCGGAAGTAGATCTCCCAGGGCGTGCCGATCTGCTCGATCCGGCCCTTCCGCATGACGGCGATGATGTCCGACATGGAGAGCGCCTCGTCCTGGTCATGGGTGACATACATGGCGGTGATGCCCAGCTTCTGCTGGATCTGACGCAGCTCCGTCCGCACGTCCACGCGGAGCTTGGCGTCCAGGTTGCTCAGGGGTTCGTCCAGCAGCAGGATCTCCTGCCCCATCACCAGAGCCCGGGCAAAGGCCACCCGCTGCTGCTGCCCGCCAGAGAGCTGCTTGGGGAAGCGCCCCTCCAGCCCCTGGAGATTGAACATCTCCAGCATCTCCGCCACCTTCCGGTCCTTCTCCTCCTTCGTCGCTTTTTTCAGCTTCAGGCCGTAGGAGATATTCTCGTATACCGTCATGTGGGGGAACAGGGCGTACTCCTGGAACACCAGGGGTGTGTTGCGCTTGAAGGGCGGCAGGCCGTTCATTCGCTTGCCGTTCACCAGGACGTCACCCTCCTCCGGCTCGGAGAAGCCCGCCAGTTGGCGCATCAGCGTGGTCTTGCCGCAGCCGGAAGGGCCCAGCAGAGTCACGAAAGCGCCCTTTGGAATCTGGAGAGATACGTGGTCCAGCGCCACAAAGTCGTCAAACTTCTTGACAACGTTCCGAAACTCGATATAAGCATCCATATGTTCCGCCTCCCATTACAGTTCCAGCTTGATGCCCTGACGGCCCAGGATCCACTGTGCCAGCCGCAGGACGGTGAATGCGATGGTAATCAGCACCACAGTGAAGGCCGCTGCCTCGCCCCACTGTCCGCTCTGGACCAGTACCATCACCGAGATGGTGCCCACGGTGGTGGCCGGCGCGTAGAGGAAGATCACCACGCTCAGGCAGGTGACGGACCGCAGGAAGGACAGGACGAATCCGGACAGGAACGGCGCTTTCAGCAGCGGGATGATCACATCCTTGAAGGAACGGAAGCTGTTGGCGCCCAGGTTGAGCGCCGCGTCCTCCACCGAGGCGCCGATCTGCTGCAGACCTGCCGTGGCCGCGCTGTAGCAGGTGGGCAGATTCCAGAACAGCAGCGCCAGCACCATGATAGCGCCGGTGCCGGAGAGGGACAGCCAGCCCCCGTTGAAGGCCATCACGAAGCCGATGCCCAGGAACATGCCGGGAATGGCGCCGGGCAGGATGGCCAGGAAATCCAGGAACTTGTTGAGGCCCACCTGCTTTTTCTGGACGATGTAGGCCAGCACCATGGCGAGGAAAGCCGCCCCAAGAGATGCCAGGAAGGCGTACTTGATGGAGTTCCAGATCTGCTTTCCCTTCAAGAACACGTACTGCAGGTTCTCCCAGGTGAAGGACCAGTCATAGCCCCAGGTCTTGGTGAAGGCACCGTAGAACAGCGTCCCGTACACCAGCAGGACGAACAGGGAGATCAGCATGGTCAGGGTGAAGAGCGACCACTTCACCCACTTGGGCACCGGGAAGGGATTCAGCGAGATCTCTTTGCCGGTGATGGTGATGTAGGACCGGCGGCCGACCCAGAAGCGGTTCACCAGGAACAGCACCACCGCCGGGATCAGCAACGCCACCGCCAGAACGGAGGCGGTGCTCATGTCGTACCAACCGTTGATCTGCATGTACGCCTCCGTGGGCAGCAGAGCCAGATCGCCGCCGATCATGATGGGGTTGCCGAAATCCGTCAGCACATTGATGGCCGCGATCAGGGCGCCGCCGGCCACGCCGGGGCGGCACAGGGGCCAGAACACGTCCCGGAACACCTGCCACCGGCTGGCACCCATGTTATAGGCCGCGTACTCCAGATTCGTGGAGATCCCCCGCATGACGCCATAGATCACCGAGTAGGCATACGGGAAAAACGTGACGGTCTGCACAATCCAAAGTCCTAGCCGGCCGTAGATATCCACATGCAGGCCCAGCAGGCCCTTGGTGATGATGCCCTGGACGCCGAAGAGCAGGATGTAGCTCAGCGCCACGATAAAGGGCGGCGAGACGATGGGCAGCAAGGTGATGAAGCGGAACAGCCCCTTGCAGGGCACATCCAGCCGGGCGATGACATAGGCGAACAGGAATGCCACCGCCGTACAGGAGATTGTGGAGACCAGCGTCATGAAGAGACTGTTCTTGATGGCGGTGAACCAGCGGGGACGGCTGAACAGCTCCATATAGGTGGCTCCGTCCGGGAACAGGATCACCTTGATGACCGGATAGACCACGAACAGACCCACAAACAGAATGATAGCAATGATCGCCAGCAGCAGAAGCGGCTCATTTTTCAACCGCTTCATCTCTTTGAGAGACTCTCTGGCAGACGTGCCGACAGCCATGGCAGATTCCTCCTTTCAGGTGCACAGAGACTGCAAAAGCGCCTGCCTATGCGGCAGGCAGGCGCTTTTGGATCGGGAGATCAGGATCAGGCGCGATTGGCCATGATCTCGGCCTCGAACTTCTCCAGAACAGACTCCTTCATCTCGGTGGCCTTGTCCCGGTCATAGTCCACCAGATCCACCTCGTCAAGAGCGGGCAGACCCTCGGGAGCGGCCACATCGCTGCGGACGGGATAGCGGTAAGAGGTCTCCACGCTCAGCTCCTGGGCTTCCTTGGTCAGCAGCCAGTCCATGAAGATCTTGGCGTTTTCGGTGTTGGGACCGCCGTTGATGATGGCAGCGCCGCCGATCTCATAGGCGGTCTGCTCGGGGACGATGAGCTTGAGGGGATAGCCCTCCTGCTGGGTCTTGAAGCTGTCGTGGGCCCAGGCGATGGAGGCGATGAACTCGCCAGTGGCAACGGGGCTGATGACGTCGCCGGCGCCCTGATAGTAGTGATGGACATTCTGATCCAGCGCCTTCAGATACTCCCAGGCGGCATCCTCGCCCAGACGGAAAATCTGGCAGGCTGTGGCAATATAGGCGCCGCCGGCGGTGGTGGGATTGGCCCAAACGAACACATCCTTATAGGCGGGGTCCAGCAGGTCGTCCCAGGTGGTGGGCTCGGCCAGGCCCTGGGAGGCCAGTTCCTCCTGGAACCGCTCTTCGTTGATGATGATGCTCAGAACGCCCATGTACCAGCCCTGCCACAGGTGGTTGGGGTCGTTGAACCGCTCGTCCAGGTCGTCGTTGTTGGGAGAGTCATACTCCACGAAAGCCCCGGCCTCCGCCAGAGAACCGTACAGGTCCACGGAGCCGCCCACCAGGAAGTCCGCCTGGGGATTGTTCATCTCTGCCTGCACGCGGGCCACAGCGTCGCCGCCGCCCAGGGAGATATACTCAATCTCAATGCCGGTATCCTCCTTGAACTGCTGCGCGATGGCGATGGTGTTGTCCTCGTTCAGAGCGGAGTACACCACCAGCTTGCCGCCGGTCTGCGCCTCGCCGCCCTCCTGCTGAGTGCCCTCATCCGCGGGTGGCGTGTCCGTCCCGCCACCGCAGCCAGCCAGCAGAGACATGAGCATCAGCGCCGCAAGCGTAAGACTGAAAAACTTCTTCATCGGTCACATCTCCTTTTCGCAAAAAATGATAGAATGAAAATAATGGGAGTGCTCTCCTCTGGTTTTACCGTATCACTAAAATTGGAACGTGTCAATTTCTTTCTTTTATTTTTTTGTTTGATTTAACATTCTTCTTACAATATCCATAATAATTTTGTTTATATTTTATATATTATCACATTTTTCTTTTGGCACCATCTTTGGCTTGTCAGGCGGGCGAGCCCATAGTACAATAAATTTATCCAACAGGTAAGGGGGGCTGCGGGATGCCCACAATCAAGGATATCGCACGGGAGGCAGGCGTCTCCCACGGAACGGTCTCCAATGTCATCAATGGCCGGGGAAATGTCAGTGTCGAGAAGATCCGCTTGGTGTGGCAGGCGGCGGAGAAGCTGGGCTACAAGGTCAACGCCAAGGCCCAGAGCCTCCGCCAGGGAAAGGACCGCGCCATCGCGGTCCTGCTGCCGGGGATCGAGTCCGCCCACTGCGCGGCCATGTACGAGGTGTTCCAGAGTGAGTTCTCCCAGCGGGGCTACTCCGTGCAGCTCTTCTCCACCCGGTCCATGGAGAGCAATGAGGCCGCCCTCCTGCTGGAGGCCCTGAACGGGCGGGTCAGCGCCATCATCACCAGCACCTGTCTGCCGGATGCCGTCGCCCGCTACCGGTCCGAGGCACCGGAGCTGCCCCTGGTGTTCCTCCAGCGGGAGGGGCCGGAGTACCCCGATGTGATGTACGCAGGCTTTGATCCGGAGCGAGCTGGCCGGGAGATCGCCGCCTATGTCTGCGCCCGGGGCACGGCCCGGGTAGGCGTCTTCACGGAGTCCGCGGACTCCCCGGACGCGTCGCTGTTTCTCCGGGGGTTCCGGGGGGGCTGTTGCAGCGAGGCTCCTCCCGTGTTCGTGGGATGCAGAAACGACCAGGTCGGATTGCGGGCCTTCGAGTTCTTCGACAGCGGCCAGCGCTATGACGTCATCGTGTGTTCTGACCGGCGGCGGGAGGCGGCAGTCCGGGCGGCCTGCGCCTATTCCAGTCAGCAGCCGCTGCCGAAAATGATCACCGTTACCTCCAAGGCGGCGGTGACAGATCCGGACGCGCCGGTCTATGAGTTGGACTACAAGAGGCTGGCTCACAAGATCGTCAAGCGGCTTTCTGCCCGACTGGAGCAGGACAAGCCCATGCCCGGGTTTCTCCGCATGGAGAACGACGGCTTTCGCCGTCTGCCGGTCCCCCAGGTCGCCTTGCTGGAAAAGACGCTGCGGCTGCTGACCATGGCCTCCCCCTCCACTTCCGCTCTGAGCCGCCTGCTTCCCCATCTGGAGAAGTCCACCGGCATCCGGCTGGAGATAACAGTCCTCCCCTCCTTGCGGGACGTATACGATGTGATCCAGTCTCCCTCCCGCAGCCGGTATGATCTGATCCGCATGGACGTGGCATGGCTGGACGAACTGGGGGAGTCCCTCTACCGGCCCCTGTCCGAGATCTCCTTCGATTGGGACCGGCTCCTCTCCCGACCGGTGCCGGAGCTGGGACAGAACTTCATCGCCGCCCACGGCGTCCGCTGCTGCGTGCCCTATGACCCCAGCATCCAGCTGCTGTTTTACCGGCGGGATCTGTTTGAGGACCCCACCTACAAGCGGATGTACTTTGAGACCTTCCGGGAGCATCTCGCGGTGCCGCGGACATTCACGGAGTACAACCGCGTCGCCTCCTTCTTCACCAGGAGCGAGCATCCGGCCTCTCCCACCCAGTACGGCTCCACCGTCGCCATCGGCAACGTGGTGGTGAGCCCCAGCGAGTTCATGCCCCGGCTCTTCGCTGAGAACGGCCAGCTCCTGGATGCCCAGGGCCGCATTACGGTGGACACGCCGGAGGCGCTCCGGGCGCTGGAGAACTACCGGGAGACCTACCGCTGGTCGGACCGAACGGTCTACGACTTCTGGAAAAACGCCCTTGAGGGCTTTGCCGACGGGTCCGCCGCCATGACGGTGGTCTTTATCAACTATGCCTCCCACATTCTGAACCTGAACATGTCCCGGATCGCCGGAAAGCTGGGCTTTGCCCCGGTCCCCGGCGGCCGCCCCCTGCTGGGCGGCGGCGTGATCGGTATTACCCGTAGCTGCGCCTGCCCGGAGACCGCCTGCGCCTTTTTGGACTGGCTGTACGCGGACCTGGTGGCGCCGGTCTTTACCATGCTGGGCGGACTCTCTCCCTGCCGGTCCGCCTACAGCAACCGGGACATCAATGAGCAGTACCCCTGGCTGTCCACCGCCAGAAAGAGCTTCCCCAACGCCCAGCGCCGCCGGGACAGCACCTACTACAGCAACTTCAGTGAGCTGAAGCTGGAGACGATCCTGGCATCCCATATCCAGCAGGCGGTCTTGGGCATCTGCTCCCCAGAGGAAGCCCTACGCCAGGCGCAGGAAGAGTGCGACAGTTATTTCCTGCCGTGGTAGAGTAATTTCCCCGCCCCTCGGACGGGGCAAGCAGAGCGTTTGGCTTGCCACTGGCAGCCAAACGCGTTTTGCGGGCTGGCGCCCGCACCCACTTTAGACGGCCCGACGGCCGAAGGGAAGAGAAAGAAACCGGGCACTGCCCAGCCATAGACTTTGCGGCCTGCTGGATTTTGATATGCTGTTGACAAAGAAGAGGCTATTTTTCCTCTGTCATTGAGCCCCCAACAATTCCACCACTGTTTGGCCGTGTGAGGCCCTGTGTCGGGCGAAAGGGGGCGGGACAGCGTCCGTGCCCACAAAACCCAGTCTCAGCCCTTGTCGGGGCTGTGTGGCGGAAGTCGGAAACTGCTGCCGGAACACGCTTTCCATAGTATCGAGGGTGAACCTACCGGTTGGAAGTATAGCAGGATAAACGCCGGGGTCGCCGGTGGCGCCTCCGGCCGGTCACTTCGTCCCGCAGTGCGGGTCGTTTCAAGAAATCTCGCGGGCTCCTGAAGTGGGGTCAAGATCCGGCATGTGCTATCACTTCTGCGGTCGTTGTCTACGAGCCCCTACTGCCACAAGGAAAAAATAGGGGTCACGCCTCAGAAAGGAGCGGTTGATAGGCAGGAAAGAGGAAAGCGCCTTCCCTCATCCCCCCTCAAAGCCATTTACGCTGGACTTCTCCCTCAAGAATTGCGCCGCCTAAACAAATATAGGCCAGCCTCCCCACAGGGCTCGAGGCAAAAACTGTGAATTGTTTGATAACTCTGCGCTCAGCCCCTGGCTATTGAGCCCACGTCGTGATATGGTGTGTCGCTGACAGGGAGGCGACATGATGTACGACTATATGAAGGCCCTGCACCAGCAGTTCTGCCGGGAGCTAACTCGCCCGGAGTTGGAACGAGCGTTGGACCACACCTACCATGCTCTCCGGGGGAACATCGCCCGGCAGGACCAGGAACTGCTGCTCCGTGCGCAGGATCTGGAGATCGAGCTGCGGGAGGAGACGTCCCTGGCATCCTTCATCGCCGGATTTCAGCTGGGCATGGGGATCGCCGGGGAAATCGAGCCGTATTCCTTCGAAGACGAGGAAAAAAGGCGGGCTATCGAAAGAGCAAAATTGCGGCATCCCCAGTCCAAAAATTGATACGCTATACAAAGAAAAAGGGCTGCCAAGAGGCGCCCTTTCTTAACTTTCTGATAACAGTGGCCGCAGCCTCTGGCTATTTCTTTTTTCTGTGATATGTTGTGTCGTTGCAAAGGAGGCGAACAGCATGGCGAAGAAACGGGCCAACGGGGAAGGGAACATCCGCAAGCGGAAAGACGGCCGCTGGGAAGGCCGGTACACTGCGGGGCACGATCCGAAGACCGGAAAACCGATTTACAAGAACGTCCTGGGCCGGACCCAGGCAGAGGCGAAGAGTAAATTAAAGGCGGCCATCGAGGAATCCAAGAGCCTGGACGTCACCAAGGTGGGGAAGTACACGGTGGGCGTTTGGATGGATGAATGGTTCGAGAACTATGCAAAGATCAAAGTCCGGCCATCCTCCCACCAGACCTATCGAGGATACATCGACAACCACATCAAGCCAAACATCGGGAAGGTTCCGCTGGAAAAACTCACCTCTCTGGAGTTACAGAAGTTCTACAAGAAGCTGCTGACCAGCGGGAGAATTGACAGGGTCGAGAGCAAACACCAGGCAAAGGGCCTCAGTCCCAAGACGGTGCGGAACATCCACCAGATCATCGCCTCAGCGATGAAGCTGGCAAAGGAGCAGAAAATCATCGCCACCGATCCCACCGAGGGCTGTGCCCTGCCGAAGCTGGAACACAAGGAGATGAAAACACTGCCTATCGAACAGTTGACCTCCTTCCTGAGAGAAGCAAAGGACAGCGGGGTATTCGAGATGTACTATGTGGAACTGGCAACTGGCCTTCGACGGGGCGAGTTGCTTGGCCTGAAGTGGGAGGATCTCGATTTCGAACACGAGAACCTCCGGGTAAAGCGGCAGATCGCCCGCATCAACGGAGAAATCGTGGAAGCGCCCCTGAAAACGAAGAACGCCTACCGCACACTGCCTCTGGCGGAGGACACGATAGCTGTCCTAAAACAGCAGAAGAAAAAAGTCGGCAGCAGCCACTGGGTATTTCCCTCGCCTACCGGCGGCCCAATCTCCCCAGACAGCGTCCTGCACATGCTCCACCGGGTACTGAAACGAGCCGGACTGCCCAGGGTTCGGTTCCACGATCTGCGGCACACCTTCGCAACCCTGGCCCTCCAGAACGGGGTGG
>CAMMCS010000052.1 GCA_946494635.1 uncultured Oscillibacter sp.
TCGTTTTATTAGACTTCTTCGCCGTCTTGGACTGATCCAGCACCTCAAAGGACAGCAGCCGCTTGATCTCCGATGCCGCCGGCTCCGGGATTACCCAGGTGGGGTCAAACCTCTGGATGGTCTTCAAACTTGGCACCACAGAGGACTTCAGGCCGGAGGGTGCGAAGATCATAAAGTTGTGGGCAAAAGCGGGATTGTGGGGCTCATTTCTGGCAAAGTACAGATCCAGGTAGATGAACGCCGCCATCAGATAGGTCTTTCCCGCGCCCATGGGGAGACTGAACAGGTAGTCTGTATAGGACACCCCATAGAAGGCCTCCCGGAAGAATGTTTCGTAATCAATACTCTCCGGGCCTTTGCGGATCTGCTTCTCCAGCTTCTCGGAAACCTGTTCTCCGCTGTCATTTTTCAGGCGAGCATATTCAAACAGAGCCGCCGCTGCAGGATGAGCCGTCAAAAAGTCACGGGTATTGCTGGAGATCTCCGCCTGCTCTAAATCCAGAGTATTAAACGCCCCCTGGCAGAACAGCTGTGAGAGCGGCGCACACCCGCAGGCGATCTTCAGGAACAGGTAAGTCTTGATGGCGTCTACCTGGGCATCACGCATCTGGCCTGCCTGCTCGATATATTTTATGATCTCCCGCGCAGTACAGGCGGAGGAGGAAAACCAACGATCCCGTGCGTTGGTGATCATTCGATAGAACATCAGAGGTCTCCTTTAAAATCTTCTTTGGCTTGACGAGTTCTTCCATCCAACGGTTTCTGTGCATCTTTTGGGATAGCCCAGACCCGTCCCAAGCGATATGCGCCTGGGATGCGTCCATTTCCGCACAGAATCTCAACTCTCCGCTGAGTAAGGCCCCATTCCGCCGCTTTATCTTTTGGTGTCACATAGTCCATATCTAAAAACCCCTTGTTTTGAACGGCTTTTTTGACATTATACATCTATTTGCCGAATAATACAAATATCGATCAAACAGATTTGCTACGAACTTTGTTATAAACTATTTTTAAGTGCAATAGGGTAAAGGAAACCCAGCCTGCATGGATTTACTCCTTGAGGGCTGGGTTTGTGCCTGAGTGCTTAGGCAAGCTATAAGCTCTGCATCTAATTATCCCGATCCTTATCGGAAATTTTGTTATCCTTATGCTGGAGTTCCTCCATCCCCTCCGCCAGCTCCGCCGCATCCTCCACCACTCCGGTCACCAGCTGCTGGAGGGTCTGGGCGTTCTCCGCCGTCACCACCGGCCGGCCGGTCTCCTGCTCCAGCTCCCTCCGGGCGTTGCCGGCGATGCGGCCGCCCCGCCGGGCCACCTTGCGGTTCTCCTCCAGACCCTCGGGCTGCTCCGTCCGGGAGATGCTGGTGGTGGAGGCCTCGGCCAGCATGTTCAGCACCAGCTCCAGGTCGCTCATGTTGTCCCGCAGGTTCTCCTTCTTCAGCCCCTTGAGCCGCTTGTACTGCCGGGTGGTCATGCCGGACCAGGCTCTGCTGATCTCGTCGGTGAGGATGGCGTACTCCCGGCCCTTCTCCACCCCCCGCTTGCTCCACTCGTCGGTGAGCTCGTTGCGGATGCGGATAGCCAGCAATCGCTGGTGGACCCACTCCTCCGAATAGCCCTTTTTCAGATAGGTCTCCAGGGCACGGTCGATGGCCTGCTCCGGGTCGATGGTCTCTTCGATCCGCTCCCGGCCCACTTGGGCCAGCCACAGCTTGAAGGGCTCCGCCTTGGGAGAGGGAATGGACTGGATGATCCGCAGGAGTTGCTCCGTGTCGGCCACGTCGGTGAGATACCGTTTCCCATCCGCCGACTTCAATTTCAGTTGACTACAATTTGTAGGCAACTCGCTGCCCTCCTTTTTCAGGCGGGTTTTCAGCACGCTCCAATACTTGGCGGCATGGCGCGTGTCCGGCTGGTCGGTGAGGACCCCCACCACGTCCACCACGGAGAAGTACCACTCCTCCTGTTCCGCATCCCAGGCGGTGCGGATCTTCTGATCCTCAAAGAGCTGGATCTGATCGTTCTGCTTTTTCTCGTCCATGGTATGTACCTCCCGGCTGATCAGCCTCATTTTACCACATCCTGCACTGTAAAGCGAGACAGAAATGGGCCTTCTTGCCTGCCAATGTGGTCTGTTTTCCTCTGATTTTGCGCCTTTACACCCCTCTCGAATATCTACGGTGGAGGGAGTGCTCTTCGTCAGGATGTACGATTCCACCCGCCCCGTTTTGCCAGATCCAGCATTCCAAAGCAGAATTTCTGCCACGGCTCCAATGTAGTCAGCAACGGGTCGCCCTCCCGGATCCGCATGGTGCGCCGGATTTCCTTGGGAATCACCACCCGTCCCAAATCGTCAATCCGCCGCACGATTCCCGTTGCTTTCATATCGAAAACTCCTTTGTTTCTCAAAATTTTCAGGATGATTCTGCTTGGCAAAAGCTAGTATTCGCAGGATTTGTTTGGCTATGCAGGCCGGGGCGGTGGTTTCATTTGGCAATCCGCCGGGAAGGCGTTCGGCCCCGGGCTTGTGTTAAGCCTGTGAAAAAACCGGGAAAATTCCGGAAAAATTCCCCGATATTCAGCGAAAGACGACAAATTTCCGGAAGGATCGGGTGGAGATGCTGGGAATTTCAACCAAGTTTCGGCACCCTTTTTCGACGGGAGCGTTCTTGACGGTGTCCGCCCCAGGAAGTATAATAGAAACACATATTCCTGACGCAGACACGGCCCGCAGACGCGGCCGACTCCAGCGATAAAACGCCCGCCTCCGGCGGGTATGTGGAGAGGAGCGTTCCATGGCAAAGCAACAACAGGCGGATCGTTTCCACCAGGGGACGATGACGGACGGGTGGCGCTGGTTCGGCGCCCATCCGGCGAAAAAGCGGGGCAGAGAGGGCTGGACGTTCCGGGTCTGGGCCCCCCACGCGGAGGCGGTATCTGTCGTGGGGGACTTCAACGACTGGCAGGAGGGAGCGGCGCCCCTGACCCGCAGGGGCGAGATCTGGGAGGGGTTCCTGCCGGATCTGCCGGTCTACACCTCCTATAAATACGCGGTGCGGGGGGCGGACGGACAGGTCCGCCAGAAGGCGGACCCCTACGGCTTCCACACGGAGACCCGGCCTGCCACCGCCAGCAAGCTGTATGACATCAGCGGATTCAAGTGGACGGACGGCACCTTCCGGGAGAAGAAGGCTAAGCACCCGGTCTATACATCGCCGCTGAATATCTATGAGGTCCACCTGGGCTCCTGGAAAAAGCGGGACAACGGGGACTTCATCGACTACAGGGATCTGGCGAAGGAGCTGGCCGCCTATGTAAAGGATATGGGCTATACCGCCATCGAGCTGCTGCCGGTGACGGAGCACCCTCTGGACGACTCCTGGGGCTACCAGTGCACCGGATACTTCGCACCCACCTCCCGGTTCGGCACCCCCAAGGACTTCATGTGGTTTGTGAACTACATGCACAAAAACGGCATCCTGGTGCTGCTGGACTGGGTGCCCGCCCATTTCTGCAAGGACATCCAGGGGCTCTATGAGTTTGACGGCACCTGCTGCTATGAGTACAGCGACCCCAACAAGCGGGAGCACGCCGCCTGGGGCACCCGGGTCTTCGACTACGGCCGGCCGGAGGTGAAGAGCTTCCTCTTCTCCTCCGCCCGCTTCTGGCTGGAGGAGTACCACATCGACGGGCTGCGGGTGGACGCGGTGGCCTCCATGCTGTACCTGGACTACGACCGCCAGGGCGGCGCCTGGACCCCCAACCAGTACGGCGGCCATGAGAACCTGGAGGCCATCGACTTCCTGCGGGAGCTGAACGCTATGGCCTTCCAGACGGACCCCGGCGTGCTGATGATCGCCGAGGAGTCCACCGCCTGGCCCCTGGTGACCCGCCCGCCGGACGTGGGGGGCCTGGGCTTCAACCTGAAGTGGAACATGGGCTGGATGAACGACATGTGCCACTACCTGAAGCTGGACCCCTTCTTCCGCCAGTACAACCACAAGGATATCACCTTCTCCATGATGTACGCCTTTTCCGAGAACTTCGTGCTGCCCATCTCCCACGACGAGGTGGTCCACATGAAGGGCTCCATCGTGGGGAAGATGCCCGGCGACTACGACAACCAGCTGCGGTGCCTGAAGGGCTTCTACGCCTACCTCCTGGCCCACCCGGGGAAGAAGCTCCTCTTCATGGGGGCGGAGATCGGCCAGTGGCACGAGTGGGATTCTGACGGCCAGCTGGACTGGTACCTGCTGGATCAGCCCATGAACCAGAAGATCCACCGCTTCTTCCGGGAGATCAACGCCTTCTACAAAAAGACCCCCGCCCTGTGGGAGATCGACTTCGACTGGGAGGGCTTTGAGTGGCTGGTGCCGGATGACAACCACAACAACGTGGTGGTGTTCCTGCGGAAGGACAGGAAGGGCCGCGATCTGATATGCGCGGTGAACTTCTCTCCAAATACCTATGAGAACTATCGGATGGGCGTACCGCCCCACCGGCGGTATGTCCCCGTGTTCAACACCGATGATCCCGCTTACGGCGGCGCCGGCTTCGGAGACGACGGGCCGGTGCCGGTGGAGGCGATTCCCTCCCACGGGAAGGAGCACTCCGCGGCCATCCGGATTCCGGCCTTCGGCGCGGTGTTCCTCCGGGGCGAGGGCGCGTTCCCCAGATCCAGGAAGCAACAACAGGCAAAGGAGTTGGAAAAGACATGAAAAAAGAGTGCATCGCCATGCTGCTGGCCGGCGGCCAGGGCAGCCGCCTGTACGTCCTCACCGGCGACATGGCCAAGCCCGCCGTCCCCTTTGGCGGCAAATACCGCATCATTGATTTTCCCCTGTCCAACTGCACCAATTCCGGCATTGACACTGTGGGCGTCCTGACCCAGTACCGGCCGCTGGAGCTGAACAGCTACATCGGCAGCGGTGTGCCCTGGGACCTGGACGGCTCCACCGGCGGCGTCCACATCCTGCCGCCCTACATGGGCAGCCAGGGCGGCACCTGGTACAAGGGCACCGCCAACGCCATCTACCAGAATATCGGGTTCATTGACCTGTATGACCCGGAATATGTGGTGATCCTCTCCGGCGACCACATCTACAAGATGGACTACTCCAAGATGGTGGAGCGCCACAAGGCCGCCGAGGCCGCCTGCACCATCTCCGTCATGGAGGTGCCCTGGTCCGACGCGTCCCGTTTCGGCATCATGAATGTCGATGGGGAGGATCTGATCACTGAATTTGAGGAGAAGCCCAAGCAGCCCAAGAGCAATCTGGCCTCCATGGGCATCTATGTGTTCACCTGGAAGGTCCTGCGCCAGTATCTGGAGGCGGACGAGGCCGACCCCCGCTCTGACAACGATTTCGGCAAGAATGTGATCCCCGCCATGCTGCGGGACGGCCAGCGGATGGCCGCCTACCGCTTCAGCGGATACTGGAAGGACGTGGGCACGCTGGAGTCCCTTTGGGACGCCAATATGGACATGCTCTCGCCGGAGTCCGGCCTGGACCTGCTGGATGAGTCCTGGCCCATCTACGCCCGCTCCGTCAACGCGCCGCCGGCGTTTCTGGGCAGGCATTGCCAGATCAGCCACAGCGCCTTCAACCGCGGCAGCGACCTGGAGGGGACGGTGGAAAACTCCGTGCTCTCTCCCAATGTCACTGTGGGAGAGGGGGCGCGGGTGTCCTACTCGGTGCTGTTCCCCGGCGTGACCGTGGAGCCCGGCGCCGTGGTGGAGTATGCCATCCTGGGTGAGAAGTGCCGGATCGGCCGCGGCTGCCGGGTGGGCGGCACACCGGAGAGCACCCCGCCGGAGAAGTGGGGGCTGACGGTTCTGGCTCCCGGCTGCACGCTGGAGGACGGCAAGGAGATCCGGCCCGGCGTGATGCTGGGCAAAAACGGCGAGGAGGTGTCCCGATGAACGGCATGCACGGCATCATCTTTTCCTATGAAAAGCGCAATGACCTGCGGGAGCTGGGGGAGATCCGCTCCGCGTCCTCCATCCCCTTCGGCGGCCGGTACCGGGCGGTGGACTTTGCCCTGTCCAGCATGGTGAATGCCGGCGTCACCGACGTGGGCGTGGTGCTCCACGGCCGGTATCAGAGCCTGCTGGACCATCTGGGCACCGGAAAGGACTGGGACCTGTCCCGCAAGCGCGGCGGCCTGAAAATCCTGCCTCCCTTTGCCTATAAGCAGCACTGGGGAGAGGCGGCGGCCTTCCGGGGGAAGATGGAGGCCCTGGCGGGCGTCCGCTCCTACCTGGAGGAGATCCGGCGGGATTATGTGGTGCTGATGGACGGCGACCTGGTGGTGAACCTGCCCCTGTCGGACATCTATGAGCAGCATGTGAAATCCGGCGCGGATATCACCGTGGTCTGCGGAAACGACAGCTTTGAGACGGAGAACGGCACCTATTTTGAAATGGATCACAGCACCGGCCGCATCACCGATGTGTTCTACAACCTCCACAGGCCCAGGGGATACCGCGGCCTGGAGGTATACCTCCTCTCCACAAAGCTGCTGCTGGAGCTGGTGGATGCGTGCGCTACCCATGACCAGTTCAGCCTGCGGCGGGACGTGCTCCAGGCCCGGAAGGACAGCCTGCATCTCGAGGGCTACATCTGGTCGGGCTTTGCAGCGCAGATCCGCTCTGTTCAGGAATATTACGACCGCAGCATGCAGCTGCTGGATCCGGCCATCCGGGCGGAGCTGTTCTGCGCGGACCGGCCCATCCGGGCCAAGGCCACTGACAAGTCCTCCGCATACATCGGCCCGGACGGCTGCTGCATCAATTCCCTGGTGGCGGATGGCTGCAACATCGAGGGGGCGGTGGAAAATTCCATCCTCTTCCCGGGCGTTGTGGTGGAGAGCGGCGCGGTGGTGCGTAACTGCGTGCTCTTCAAAGAGACTGCGGTACGCCGGGGCGCGTCGCTTTCGTACCTGATCGCCGACAAGAATGTGGAGATCCTGCCGGACCGGACGCTGATGGGGCACGGCTCCTATCCCATTGTGCTGGCCAAGGGCAGCCGGGTGTGAGCGCGGGAAAAGCTTCCAGAATACAGCAGACACAGCCGGCGCGGCCAGAGAGAAAGGGCCGCCGGATCTGTGGCTGGGGACCGGGGGGCGCCTGCCGGCGCCCTTCATCCCGCCCGGAACCGGGCGGAGCTTGAAAGGAGAGGACTTATGAAAATTCTGTATGCCGCCAGTGAGGCGGTGCCCTTCTGCAAAACCGGCGGCCTGGCCGACGTGGCGGGCTCCCTGCCCGCTGCCCTGGCGGCCCAGGGCGCGGAGGTGGCTGTGGTGCTGCCCCTGTACCAAAAGGTGAAGGAGAAGTTCGGCGACCAGCTGTTCTTTGAGTGCTATGACTATGTGGATCTGGCCTGGCGGCACAGCTACTGCGGGCTGTTCTCCCTGGAGAAGGACGGCGTCACCTGGTATTTTCTGGACAATGAGCAGTATTTTGGCCGCCCGGATCTGTACGGCTATATGGACGACGGGGAGCGGTTCGGCTTCTTCTCCCGGGCGGTGGTGCGGATGCTGTCCCACTTCAAATTCTGGCCGGAGGTCATCCACTGCAACGACTGGCAGACCGCCCTGGTGCCCATCTATCTGAAGGACGACGGCGTGCGGGAGGACCGGTTCCGCAGCATCCGGACGGTGCTGTCCATCCATAACATCGAGTATCAGGGCCGCTACGGCAAGGAGACCTTGGGGGATCTGTTCGGCCTGGATCACGGCTGGGCGGACGACGGCACCATCCTGATGGACGGGGACGTGAACCTGCTCAAGGGCGCTATCCTGTGCGCCGACGCGGTGAACGCCGTGTCGCCTACTTACGCCAATGAGCTGAAAATGCCCTATTTCGCCCACCGGCTGGACGGCATCATGCGCCAGTGCAGCTATAAGCTCTCCGGTGTGCTCAACGGCATTGACCTCAACCGGTACGATCCCGCCTCGGACACCCTGATCACGGCCAACTACTCCATCGCCGACATGGGCGGCAAACAGACGGACAAGGCAGCGCTTCAGCGGATGGCCGGCCTGCGGCAGGAGCCCTATGTGCCCATTGTGGGCATGGTGAGCCGCCTGGTGTCCCACAAGGGCCTGGATCTGGTGTGCGAGGTGCTCCACGACATGATGGAGCTGCCTATGCAGCTGGTGGTCCTTGGCAAGGGCGACCGGAAATACGAGGAGTTCTTCCAGTGGGCCGCGCAGCAGTATCCCGGACGGATGGCCGTGCGGCTGGACTACAACGAGGAGCTGTCCATGGCCATCTACGCCGGCGCGGACCTGTTCCTGATGCCCTCCCGCAGCGAGCCCTGCGGCCTGAGCCAGATGATCGCCATGCGGTACGGCACCGTACCCATCGTCCGGGAGACCGGCGGGCTGAAGGATACGGTTCGGCCCTATGAGGCCTGGCGGGACGCCGGCAACGGATTTACCTTTGCAAATTACGCCGGCAGTGATATGCTGTATGTGATCCGGGAGGCGGTGTACCTGTACAAGGACTATCCCGACGCCTTCGCCCGGCTGCGGCGGCGGGCCATGGAGAGCGACTTCAGCTGGGCCCGGAGCGCGGGGGAGTACCTGCATATCTACAGTACCGTCACCGGCCAGCCCTGGCCCCCGGCAGCGGCGGAGGAACCCGCCCCCGCGGAGGAGGGCGCACCGCAGGCACCCGCGGCCGAGGAAGAGGCCCCCGCTTCGGAGGAGACCCCTGCCGGGGAGGCGGCTCCGGAAGAGCCGGCCCCTGTTCAGGAGGCTGTTCCCGCGCAGGAGCCCGCCGCTTCCGCAGAGCCTGCCGCCCCCGTTCCGGAGGAGGCGGCCCCGGAGAAGAAGCCGCCCGCAAAGCGGCGGCCCGCGGCGAAAAAAGCTGCCGCGAAAAAACCAGCCGCCAGGAAGAGTGCTTCCAAGAGCGGCAAAAAATCCCCTGTCAAGAAAGAGACGGCCCCCGAGAAGGGGACTGCCGGCAAGTAAGGCCGGCGGAGTAAAGGAGACGCATGACACCAATCACCACAAAGACTTTGGAGCAAGAGCTCACCGCCAAGCTGATGGTCAGCTTCGGCAAGACGCCGGAGGAGGCCACCGACGGCGAGATGATGCGGGCCTGCGCGCTGGTCCTGCGGGACAAGATGGCCCTGCGGGAGGTGGAGACCCGGCAGAAGGTGCGCCGGCAGCACGCCCGGCAGGTCCACTATTTGTCCCTGGAATTCCTGATGGGCCGGAGCCTGATGAAAAACGCCTACAACCTGGGGCTGCTGCCCCAGCTGCGGGAGGCGCTGGAGGATCTGGGCTTCAAGGCGGCGGATATTTTTGAGGTGGAGCCCGACGCGGCCCTGGGCAACGGCGGCCTGGGCCGCCTGGCCGCCTGCTATCTGGACTCCATGACCACCCTGGAGATCCCGGCCACCGGCTATTCCATCTGCTATGAGCTGGGCATCTTCAAGCAGAAGATCGTGGAGGGCCAGCAGGTGGAGCTGCCGGACAACTGGAAGGACCTGGGCGCCGCCTGGCTGATGCCCAAGCCCGCCGAGACCCAGGAGGTCCGCTTCGGCGGCACGGTGCGGGAGTTCTGGGACAACGGCCACCTGCACATCGTCAACGAGGATGCCACCGTGGTCCAGGCGGTGCCCTGCGACATGGAGATCGCCGGCTACGGCACGGAGCACGTGAACGTCCTGCGGCTGTGGGACGCCCGGTCCACCCAGCCGGTGGATATGTCCCTGTTCTCCCGGGGCGAGTACCTGAAGGCCGCGGAGGACGAGGCCATGGCGGAGACCATCGCCAAGGTCCTGTACCCGGAGGACAACCATCTGGAGGGCAAGTCCCTGCGCCTGAAGCAGCAGTATTTCTTCGTGTCCGCCACCCTTCAGTCCATTGCCGCCAAGCACACGGAAGTGTACGGCACCATGCAGAACTTCCATGAGAAGAATGTCATCCAGATCAACGACACCCATCCGGCCCTGGTGATCCCGGAGCTGATGCGGATTCTGATGGATGACGCCGGCATGGGCTGGGACGAGGCGTGGGAGATCACCACAAAGTCCGTGGCCTACACCAACCACACCGTCCTGGCGGAGGCGCTGGAGCGCTGGCCCCAGAACCTGTTCGAGCACTTCCTGCCCCGGATCTGGCAGATCACCCTGGAGATCTCCCGCCGCTGGCAGAAAAAGGTGGAGGACTTCTACCACGATCCCAAGAAGACGGAGAAGATGGCCATCGTCTGGGGCGGCCAGGTCCGCATGGCCAACCTCTGCATCGCCGGCGGCATGGCGGTCAACGGCGTCAGCGGCCTGCACTCCGAGATTTTGAAGAAGGACGTCTTCAAGGAAGCCTACGGCATGGAGCCCTGGAAGTTCCAGAACGTCACCAACGGCATCGACCACCGCCGCTGGCTCAGTGAGATCAACCCCGGCCTGGACGGACTGATCCGGGACCTGACCGGCGGGGATGCGTACCTGCTCCAGCCCCAGATCCTGAAGAAGCTGGACGATTACGCCGACGACGCCTCCGTGCTGGAGGCGCTGGGCGCCATCAAGCGGGCCAACAAGGAGGCGTTCGCCGCCCACGCAAAAAAGACCCGCGGTGTGGAGATCAATCCGGACGCCATTTTTGATGTCCAGGTGAAGCGGCTCCACGAGTACAAGCGGCAGCTGCTGAACGTACTGCACATCATCGCGCTGTACCAGAAGCTGCAGGACGATCCGGGCGCCATTACGCAGCCCCACACCTTCCTGTTCGGCGCCAAGGCGGCGCCGGGGTACGCGGTGGCCAAACGGATCATCCACCTCATCAACTCCCTGGCGGACCAGATCGACCACGATCCCGCTTGCCGTGATAAGCTGCAGGTGGTGTTCCTGGAGAACTACCGGGTCTCCCTGGCGGAGCAGCTGATGCCCG
>CAMMCS010000053.1 GCA_946494635.1 uncultured Oscillibacter sp.
CCACGTTGTCAAAGGCCACCTCCACCAGGGCGTCGCCGCCCATGGGCCGGACGGAAAGCACCATGCCCTTTCCGAAGGCGGTGTGCTCCACCATGTCCCCCTGCTGCAGCTGCATCAAGGGCGCAGCGGGAGCCGCATTTTTCCGCAGGGACTGCAGCGGCCGCTGGGACGCTTTCGGGGCGGTATCCCGGTAGCTGTGGACGCCGCCGCTGCTCCAGGAGCCGCCGGTGCGGGCAGGAGCGCTGCCCCAGCCGTCCTCGTACCGGCCGCCGCCGAAGGAGTCGTCCTGCTCCATGCCGCCGAAAGCGCGCGCGGGCTTGCTCTCCCAGCGCATGTTCTCCTCCGGGATCTCATCCAGGAACCGGGAGGGCGGGTTGGTGCTGGTGCGGCCGTACAGCATCCGCTGGCGGGCATTGGTGAGGGTCAGCTTCTCCTTGGCCCGGGTCATGGCCACATAGCAGAGGCGCCGCTCCTCCTCCAGCTCCTCCTGGTCGTACTGAGCGGAGGCGCCGGGAAAGATGCCCTCCTCCATGCCCACCACATACACCACCGGGAACTCCAGGCCCTTGGCGGAGTGAATGGTCATGAGGGTCACGGTGTCGTCACTGGCCTCCATGCTGTCCAGGTCCGTGTACAGGGCGATCTCATTGAGGAAGCCGGAGAGGGTGGCATCCTCCGGGTCCTGCTCCAGGAAGCCCAGGATGTTGGACTTCAGCTCCTGGACGTTCTCGATGCGGCCCCGGCTCTCCATGTCGTTCTTCTCCTCCAGGGCCTTCACATAGCCGGTCTGGTCGCAGACGGCGTCGTAGAACTCCGGCAGGGCCAGCTCCGTGCCCGCCCGCCGCAGGCCGTCGATCAGGTCCGCGAACTTCAGCAGCTTGGAGGCGGCGGACTTCAGCTCCGGGAACAGGTCCGCGTTGCGGATGATCTCGTAGAGGGACGCCCCCTGGCTCTCCGCCAAAGACGCCACCTTGTCCACCGTGGTGGCGCCGATGCCCCGGGGCGGGTTGTTGATGATCCGCCGCAGCCGCAGGTCGTCCAGGGGGTTGTTCAGCACGCACAGATAGGCCAGCATGTCCTTGACCTCCGCCCGGTCGAAGAACTTCATGCCCCCCACCACCTTATAGGGGATGCCGTTGCGCTTCATGGCGTATTCCAGCGCGTTTGACTGGGCGTTCATCCGATAGAGGACCGCGCAGTCCCGGAAGTGCCGGCCCCGGCGGACGCCCATCAGGATGTCCCCGGCCACATAGTTGGCCTCGTCGCTCTCGTTGAAGCTGGTCTTGACCGTCACCACGTCGCCGCCGCCGTTGTCGGTCCAGAGGGTCTTGCCCTTCCGGCCCACGTTGTTGCGGATGACCGCGTTGGCCGCGTCCAGGATGTTCTGGGTGGAGCGGTAGTTCTGCTCCAGGCGGATGGTCCGGGCGTCGGGGTACTGTTTCTCGAAGTTCAGGATGTTCTCGATGTTGGCCCCCCGGAACCGGTAGATGGACTGGTCGTCGTCGCCCACCACGCAGAGATTTTTGTGCCCCCCCGCCAGGAGAGACGTCAGCAGGTACTGCAGGTGGTTGGTGTCCTGGTACTCGTCCACCAGCACATAGCGGAACTTCCGCTGGTAGTAGTCCAGCACCTCGGGCTCCTGCTGCAGCAGCGTTACCGTGTGGAAGATGATGTCGTCGAAGTCCAGGGCGTTGGCAGAGCGCAGCTTCTTCTCATAGGCGGCGTAGATCTTGGCGATGCGGGTCATCTTCCAGTCGTTGGCCGCCTCGTACCGCTTGGCAAAGTCCTCCGGCGTTTCATACAGGTCCTTGGAGTGGCTGATGATGGTAAGGATGCTCTTTGGCTGGAAGGTCTTCTCGTCCAGATTCAGCTCCTTCACGGTGTCCCGGATGACCCGCTTGGAGTCGTCCGTATCATAGATGGTGAAGTCCTTGTCGAAGCCCAGCCGGTCGATGTCCCGCCGCAGAATCCGCACGCAGGCGGAGTGGAAGGTGGAGGCCCAGATGTCGCTGGCGTCCGGCCCCAGCCGGGCGGCCAGACGGTCCTTCAGCTCCCCCGCCGCCTTGTTGGTGAAGGTGATGGCGATGATCTCCCAGGGCCGGGGCACGTCCACGGCGCAGAGGCGCCGTGCCCGGCGGACGTCCTCCTCTGCGGGCCGGGCGGGGAAGCGCTCCAGAAACTGCAGGTCCTCCTCCGTGGCCCAGCCGGGCACCTCCTCCGAGTCGCTGCCCCGGCCGTAGGTGAGGAGATTGTACACCCGCTGGATCAGCACCGTGGTCTTGCCGCTGCCGGCCCCTGCCAGCAGGAGGAGCGGGCCCTCCGTGGTCATGGCGGCCTGGCGCTGCATGGGGTTCAGCCGCTGGAGGTCCTGGGCGATGACCGCCCGCCGGGCGGCGATGTAGCGTTGTTTGAAGTCTTCCATATGTATCCCGTTCTCCGTCCGTCTCAAAAGTCTCGGCCCCTATTTTACGGCAAAATCCCCCGCCGGTCAAGGCAGGAAAAACGCCCCGGCCCGATTCATTCGTCGGGCCGGGGCACTCTTGTGCGGTCACTGGGCCAGGAACACCAGGTTCCGGTCCGTGATGAAATTGGGGACGCTGTACACCACACAGATCTCGTCGATGCCGTTCTCCGCCGCATACTGGGCGGGCGGCATCCGGAAGTACCGCAGATCCAGCAGGTGGACCTCCTCGAAGCTCTGGGCCAGGAAGGGGGCCAGGGAATCGGAGTAGGAGTCCCGGATCAGCAGGAGCTTTCCCCCGTCCCGGGCGTTCTCGTTGCGAATGACGCACAGGGGCTGGTTGCCCCCCAGAAAAGAGGAGTACTTGTCCTTCTGGGCCAGGTAGCTCCGGTCGTACAGCTGTCCAGGCTCCGGGGAGCCGGTGCGCCAGGAGGTGACCGTCAGGCCGTCCTCCTCCACCCAGTACTCCATGGTGTCCGGCGTCAGCCAGTGGATGCCGGACTGGGAGTACAACGTGCCGTTGAAGTCGGTGCTGGCGGTCTCCGGTGTGAAGTCCTCTTCCTTGAGGGGTTCTCTGCCCAGGGCTTCCAACAGGGCATTGGCCCCATAGAAGGCCCCCAAGCTCGTCCAGTGGTGGTCGGTACGGTAGAAAATGGCCTCCGAGGCGTGGGCTGTCAGGGCGGCGGAGAAGTCGATCATCGGCAGGCCCGTGTCCGCCGCCTGCTGGAGATAGGCGTTCTGGTCCCAGGACGCGGCCCCCTCCGGCAGCTTGTCCCGCCACACCTCCGCCGCCGAGGGGATGAGCCCCAGGTACACCGGGATATCCGTGTTCCCCGCCAGCTGGGTGACGTAATGCAGGTTCGTCTCCTCCAGGCCGTCGGCGGGTTCGTCCACCTTGTAGATCAGGGTCTCTCCCTCACAGAGATAGATGTTGTTGAACAGACGCTTGCCGATGAGCTGCTCCGTCCGGGCCTTCAGGCCCGTCCACTGGTCCCGCAGGGGGAACTGATCCTGGACGTAGGACTCCACATCCTCCATGTAGCTGCCGTCCAGCACGCCGGACAGCGTCAGCACGGGCCGCTGCTGGAGGGTGCGGTTCTCCACGTCGGACCGCTCCCGGTCCGGCAGCAGGAACTGCCACACCATCAGGCCCCCCAGAAAGAGGCAGAACACCGCCGTGAGAAATCTTGCGTATCGTTTGGACATGGTCTCTGCCTCCTCTCAGAACCGGAAATACAGGAAGGGGTTGTAGCTGCCGTCCACCAGATAGGCGGTACACACCACCAGGGAAAGCCCCATCAGCACCGGGGTGAACAGGGCCTCCGTCCGCCGGGGCAGCCTCGCCCACAGCCGCTGGCCCAGGGAAGTGGAGGCCAGCACCAGGGCCACCAGCGTCACGGCATAGCTCCGGAGCCGGAAGCCGTCGGCAGCGCTCCACAAGGGCCCGCCGCCGAAGCAGGTGGCCAGATAGTCCCCGCAGACCGACAAATCCACCATGGCGAAGAGGCCCCAGCCCACAAACACCACGATGAGGGTGTAGACGTGCTTGAGGACTTTCGGGGTCTTCTCCAGCACGCTCCGGAGGACGTATCGCTCCAAAATCAGCCAGGCGGCGAAGTACAGGCCCCACAGGACGAAGTTCCAGCTGGCCCCGTGCCAGAAGCCGGTGCAGAACCAGACGATGATGAGATTCCGGATGGTCCTGGCGGTGCCGCCCCGGTTACCCCCAAGGGGGATATACAGGTAGTCCCGGAACCAGTCGGTGAGGGACATATGCCACCGCCGCCAGAACGCCCCCACAGAGTCGGCGCAGTAGGGGTGGTCAAAGTTCTCCAGGAAGCGGAACCCCAGCATCCGCCCCATGCCAATGGCCATGTCGGAGTAGCCGGAGAAATCGAAATAGATCTGGAAGCCATAGGCGGCGAGACCCAGCCAGCCCCCCAGAACCGTCAGCGTCCCGGCTCCCTGGGCCGCCAGGCAGTCCTCCCACAGGGCGCCGATGGAGTTGGCCAGCAGCACCTTCTTGGCAAGGCCCACACAGAACCGCCGGGCGCCCAGGGCGAAGTTCTCCGACGTATGGACCCGGTGCCGAAGATCCGCCGCCACCGTCTTGTACTGGACGATGGGCCCGGCGATCAGCTGGGGAAACATGGTGACAAAGGTGCCGAACTCCACCATGTTCCGCTGCACCGGCGCGTCCTTCCGGTACACGTCGATGGTGTAGCTCATGGTCTGGAAGGTGTAGAAGGAGATGCCGATGGGCAGGGGCACGCCCCACAGAGGGATGGTGACTCCCAAAAGCTCCACGCTCTTGGGGATCAGGATGCCCGTCAGGGCGTACAGGTTCTCGGCAAAGAAGGTGCCGTACTTGAAGAAGAACAGCAGAGCCAGGTTGAAGATCACCGACTGGGCAACGAACCAGCGGGCCTTTTTGTCATTGCTCCGGTACTTCTCCACCAGCAGGCCGTGGGTGTAGTCGATGCCGATGGACACGAACATGATGACGATGTACACCGGCTCACCCCAGCCGTAGAACAGCAGGCTCACCAGCAGCAGGATGCAGTTCCGCCACTTCAGGGGCGAGAGGAAATACGCCAGCAGCGTCAGCGGCAGGTAGAGGAATAAGAAGGTCAGGCTGCTAAATACCATGAAGGCTCTCCTTTTCGCCCGTCAGGCGGGCCGCGGCATTCACCGCGGCCCGGGGCGTTTTTCTCTTGCTGGGATCAGGCGAACTGCTCCTGGAAGGAGGACACCAGCTCGTCCTGGTGCTGGGAAGAGGCGATCAGCGCCGCGTAGGTCCCCTCCTGGATCACCTGGGCGTTGGACCAGGCCTCCATGGACTCCGGATACCAGGCGCCGCCCTCCGCCTGGGCGTCCGCCCGCTCCTGAAGGATGGCGGCGGCAGCCGCCGCGTCCTCCTCATTTCCGCACTGCACCAGCACGATCTCATTCACCACGGAGCTCATCATGGGCGCCTTGGCCACCAGCTGTTCCGTGGCCAGCTCAGCCAGGCCGGGGTAGTAGCTCTCCAGAGTCTCCCCCTCTACGTTCATCAGCAGCAGGTCGTCCTCTGTGCTGGAGGCGGCGTCCTCCGTCCAGTGGTACTCCTCCGCCCAGCCGGCATAGAGGGAGTTCAGCGCCACCTGGGCTTCCTCTGCGTCCCCCTCCTGGCCGCCGCAGGCGGTCAGCAGGCCCATAGTCAGCAGTGCGGACAGGGCCAGTGTCAGAATTCTTTTCATAGATCCTTGATTTCCTTTCCGTCATTTTCGGGGGTACAGA
The DNA here is from genome assembly GCA_946494635.1 of uncultured Oscillibacter sp. Lineage (GTDB taxonomy): Bacteria > Bacillota > Clostridia > Oscillospirales > Oscillospiraceae > Oscillibacter. Next base: position 5,741 of record CAMMCS010000053.1, read on the forward strand.
CGGACCCTTGGCCCGAAAAGTTCCCTCCTGATGGCAGTATTTCCAAATTTTTTTCTTTTAGCACAGGATCAGCGCCGCCCCATCCGGCGTCCGGGGCGGTCTGGGCTCCAGCTGTTTGACGAAACCGGAGGCGCCGGCCCTCCGGCCTTGCAATTCCCCGCCGGAAGCGGTATCATGGCACTGTCACGCCATACTCCGCGCGTATGGCCGCATGGGAAAAGTCTCTGCACGTCATTTTCAGCCGCCCAAAACGGCTTTGAAAAGGCATATTCAAAATGTTATGATATATCTGCATCACAAAAAGGCGGGAGAACACTATGTACAGTTTCCGGAACGATTACAGCGAGGGGGCCCATCCCAGGGTCCTCCAGGCCCTGGCGGACACCAACGACGTCCAGACGGCGGGCTACGGCACAGACCCCTACTGCGCCGCCGCGGCGGATACCATCCGCCGCCTCTGCGCCGCGCCGGACGCCGCCGTCCACTTCCTGGTGGGCGGCACCCAGGTGAATTTGGTGACCATCGACGCGTTTCTGCAGTCCTACGAGGCGGTGATCGCCGCCCAGACCGGACACGTCAGCACCCACGAGACCGGGGCCATCGAGGCCACCGGCCATAAGGTCTGCACGGTGGAGAGCGCCGACGGCAAGCTGACCCCGGCGTTGGTGGAGTCCGTCCTGGCCCAGCACAACGGTACGGAGCACATGGTGCTGCCCCGGCTGGTCTACATCTCCGACACCACGGAAATCGGCACCCTCTACACCAAGACGGAGCTGACAGCCCTGCGGCGGTGCTGTGACCAGCACGGCCTGCTCCTCTATCTGGACGGCGCCCGGCTGGGCTCCGCCCTCACCGCTCCCGGCAATGACCTGACCCTGCCGGATCTGGCAGCCCTGACAGACGGCTTCACCATCGGCGGCACAAAAAACGGCGCCCTGTTCGGGGAGGCGCTGGTGCTCACCCATCCCCTGCCCCACTTCCGCTGGCATATGAAGCAGCGGGGCGCCGTGCTGGCCAAGGGGCGGCTGCTGGGCGTCCAGTTCCAGGCGCTTCTGGAGGACGGCCTGTACTTCGGCCTGGCCCGCCACGCCAATGATCTGGCATTCCGGCTGCGGGACGGCATCGCCGCCCTGGGATATCCCTTCCCGGTGAGCTCCCCCTCCAACCAGCAGTTCCCGGTGCTGCCCAACGCCGCCGTGGCCAGGCTCCAGGAGCTGGGCTATGAATTCGAGATCGACCACCCGGTGGACGCGAACCACACCTGCATCCGCCTGGTGACCAGCTGGGCCACGCCGGATGCGGCGGTGGAGGACTTCCTGCGGGATCTGGCCGGATGCTGACAGAGAGCGGGGACCGCGGCACGGTTCCTGCTCTCTTCTTTTTTCCATTATCCCAATACTTTTGTGTGTTCACGTCCCCTGCGGTGGGCGGGAACACAAAGGAGAGATACGGCCCTGGGAACGCAAAACGGAATTGGAAGTTTCCATTTTTTCCGTGGGTTCTGCCCGTCTTTGTTGTATTGAAAAACAGAAGCGGATGGAGAGGAGGGGTGCCCCGTGGATGACAGCCAGCTGCCGGCGCGCTTTCGGGAGGATCCGGCCGCCGGGGTGGAGGCGCTGCTGGACCAGTACGGCCCCCTGCTGCGCTATGTGGTCCGTGGGATTCTTCCGGACGCCCAGGATCAGGAGGACTGCCTTTCCGACATCTCCCTGATCCTGTGGCAGAAGCTGGGGCAGTACGACCCGGGCCGGGGAAGCCTGAAGGTCTGGCTCACCGCCCTGGCCCGGAACACCGCCCTGAACCACTGGAAGGCCCGGCAGCGCCGGGAGGCCCATCTGGCTGGGCCGGACGCAGAGCCCGCCCATGACGCCACGCCGGAGCAGGAGCTCCTGCGGAGGGAGCGGGCGGAGCAGCTGCGGCAGGCCGTCGGACGTCTGCCGGACCGGGAGCGGCAGCTGTTCTACCGGAAATACTACTATTTGCAGTCCACTGCCCAGATCGCGGCGGAGCTGGGCATGACGGAGCGGTCCGTGGAGGGCCGCCTGTACCGGCTGCGGCAGAAGCTGCGGCGGGAGCTGGAGGGAGGTGACGGCGATGCGTGACTGGGAGCCCTTTGACGATGCTCTGCGGGATGCGGCCGCGGACCTGCCGCCCTCGGAGGAGACTGTCCAGGCGGTGACGCCCTTCCGGACGGCAGTGCGGTATGTGACAGCGGGGCTGTGCCTCTCCTTCCTCACCCTCAACGGCTGGTATCTCCAGTACCTGCTGCCGGCCCTGGGCACCTTTCTGACCTATCTGGGCTTTCGCAGTCTGCGGAACAACAGCCGCTGGTTCCGGTTCTGCTGGATCATCAGTATCTGTGAAGTCATTTTCCTTTATATCGATGTCATCCTGCTGGCCACCCGCCTGCCGGATGTCCCGGTCTTGACCGGGCTGTCCATTCTGCTGCGGGGGGCGCTGTTCTGGTGCCTGCACCGGGGACTCCGTCAGGCGGCGGCGGAGACCGGTCACGATTCCAAGGGCGCTCCGGCTCTCTGGGCTCTGGTGTGGTACGGGGTGCTGGTTGTCTTCGGCCTCTTCTGGCCGGTGCCGGGGTGGATCCCCTTCCTGGGCGCGGCCATTGCCTTTGTGTGCATCCTTCTGTCCCTGCTGCGGGTGGGGCGGCAGCTCTCCCAGTGGGGCTACGAGACCCGGGCGGCGCCGGTGCATGTCAGCGCCGGGCGGCTGACGGCGGCCTCCATAGCCGCTCTACTGGCGCTGGCCGTCTCCCTCTCCCTGCTGGCCAACCACCTCCCCGCGGAAGCCGAGACCGCCCCCCTCCCCAGCGCGGAGACGGCGGACATCCGGGCCCATCTGGATGGGCTGGGCTTTCCCGCCGATCTGCTGGCCCAGCTGCCGTCGGAAGAGCTCTCCAAACTGGTGGGTGCGGACTTCTGTGAGATCTCCCTGGACGCCTGGGGAGACTCCACCGACAACGGCGTCCGCTACACCGACATCCAGGTGCGCATCGCCCCGGAGACCTTCCGGTGCTACCACTTTTTCACGGTGAACACCCCAGCGGCAGGGCTGCAGAACCTGCTGACTGTGGAGCCGGACAGCTCCGCCGAGACGGTCTCCGACCCGGCCGGGCAGATCCTCTGGGAGCGGGATGGAACCCGCTATGCCGCGGATCTCACCCTGTCCCTGGATTCCTACACCGCGCCCCTCTGGGGGCGGACCTATGAGACCTATACCGCCCTCTTCAGCTACCCCTTCTTCACAGAGGCCCGGCAGGGCTGGGCCGCCTGCACTGTCTCCTTCCCCGAGGATCGGCGCAGCGCCTGCGCCATCCTGCGCTATCAAACCCAGTCCCTGCGGAACCTCTTCCCCTACCGCCCCCTTCCCGAACAGCCTATGGTGGGGATGCTCAACGATATGGAGAGCCAGAGCTACTCCTACTACGACATCGCGCCGGAGGCCCCGCCTCCAGCCGGATGACCCCGATGCGTCCGCCCCCTGTGGGCGGGCGCTTTTTTCAAACTTTTGTTCGAGTTTCTACTTGACAAGAACGTTTGTTCGAGTTACAATACAGGCAATGGATAGAACAAAAGTTCGAGCAAGGAGGAAGCAATCATGAGCGGCTGGACATTTTTCTTTATTCTGGTGGGCGTCGTCTTTCTGACATCCCAGCTTTTCCGGGTGGTGGACGCCATCGAGCGGCCCGCCCGTCATTCCGCACGCCGCCGGGCTGCCCTCCGGTGAGATGGATGTTCTGGAGAAGCTCACTGTCCTGACGGATGCGGCCAAGTACGACGCGGCCTGCACCTCCAGCGGCGGGGACCGGAAGGCCAGGGCGGGATATATCGGCAACACCTCCGCCTCCATCGCCGGGTGCTGCCACTCCTTCTCCGCTGATGGCCGGTGCGTGACCCTTTTGAAGGTGCTGCTGACCAACCGGTGCGTGTACGACTGCAAATACTGTGTCAACCGCCGCAGCAATGAGACGAAGCGGGCCATGTTCACTCCGGAGGAGCTGGCGGACCTCACCATCCAGTTCTACCGCCGGAACTACATCGAGGGGCTGTTCCTCTCCTCCGGCGTGTACCGCTCCCCGGACTACACCACGGAGCTGATGATCCGGTCCCTGCGGATCCTGCGGGAGCAGTACCGCTTCAACGGCTACATCCACGCCAAGGCCATCCCCGGCACGGCGCCGGAGCTGGTGGAGCAGCTGGGGTTCCTGGCGGACCGGCTCAGCGTCAACATCGAGCTGCCGTCGGAGGCGGGCCTCCGGGCCCTGGCCCCGGACAAGACGAAGCAGGCCATCCTGGCCCCCATGGGGCAGATCCGGGTGCGGGGACAGCAGAGCCGGGAGGAGCTGGTGAAGTACCGCCACGCCCCCAAATTCGCCCCCGCCGGCCAGAGCACCCAGCTGATCGTGGGCGCCACGGCGGACACGGACTTTCACATCCTGCGGCTGACCCAGGGACTGTACGACCGCTACCGGCTCAAACGGGTGTTCTACTCCGCCTATGTGCCGGTGGTGGAGAGCCCCCTGCTGCCGTCGAAGGACACCAAGCCGCCGCTGCTGCGGGAGCACCGGCTGTACCAGGCGGACTGGCTGCTGCGGTTTTACGGCTTCCGGGCGGAGGAGCTGCTGGATGCAAGCCATCCGGACTTCAACCCCCAGGTGGACCCCAAGTGCAGCTGGGCCCTCCGGCACCTGGACTTCTTCCCGGTGGAGGTGAACCGGGCGGACTATGAGGCCCTGCTGCGGATCCCCGGCGTGGGAGTGGTCTCCGCCAAGCGCATCCTGGTGTCCCGCCGGACCCGGAAGCTGCGGATCGAGGACCTGCCCAAGCTGGGGGTGGTGATGAAGCGGGCCCAGTATTTTCTCACGGCCTCCGGCCGCATGGCGGACGGCCTGCGGTTCACGCCGGACAGCCTGCTGCGGAACCTGATCGCGGCGGAGCGGCCCTCCCTGCCCCAGCCGGAGCTGGAGCAGCTGTCCCTGTTTGCCCCTGTGTGAGGGAGGCATCCCATGACCGAGATGATCTATGAATACGACGGCAGCTTCGAGGGATTCCTCACCTGCGTCTTTGAGCGCTACGCCCAAAAAGAAGTCCTCACCG